>JASFMF010000341.1:0-3523 GCA_050117705.1 Phycisphaerales bacterium | reverse complement strand
AACGTATTTATTTTTATCCGACAACGAGATCAGCGATTTAGCTGCGCTGAGTGAGCTAAAGAATCTGGACTTGCTTTACTTAGGGGGTAACTCATTGAACTTTGACTCCTGTTACATTTATATTCCGCTCATTCGTGAAAATAATCCGAACATACGTATTGATTATGATTCCTGCGAGCTTCATAATGTCTATGTCGATGACGATGGTCCGAATGACCCTGCCCCGTACGATTCAGACTATGGCGACCCCAACGAAGATGGGACATACGAGCATCCCTTTGACACGGTACAGGAAGCTATTGATTTGGCCTTTAATGGGGCGGTTGTTGTTGTCCGTGACGGTATTTACAAAGAGAATATTGATTTTATGGGCAAAAATATAACTGTTACCGGTATTGACCCGGAAGAGTCAGATGCAACAAGGCCGTATCCGGTACTCGATGGCGGCTACGACGGCACTGTAGTGGTCTTTGCTAATGGAGAAGAACCCAACTCCATTTTGGAGGGCTTCGTTATTACACGAGGCATGGGTGATATGGCCGGGGCAATCAGTTGTATTGACAGCAGTCCTACGATTTCAAATTGTGTTATTGTCGGCAATCGGGCAACAAATCCAGATGGAGGAGGCGGGGCTGTATTTTGCATGAACAGCAATGCGGTATTTAAAAACTGCACCGTCAGCGGCAACTTCGGTGGCACGCAGGGCGCCGGCTTCCTGATAGACGACGGCAATGTGACAATTATGAATTCCATTCTGTGGAACAATTACACGCTGTGGTACAATTACCCGGAAGTCTCTATGGTCTCCGGCTCATTGCCCTCTGTTACTTATAGTAACATTACAGGTTGGCGGCTGAATCCGGACACCGGCGTTATCAATGAGCCGCCTCTTTTTGCTCAGCCGGGCTATTGGGCTTTCAGTGACAATCCGGAACTGCCGACTGAGCCTTCTGACCCGAATGCTGTCTGGATTGATGGTGATTATCATCTGCTCAGCGAGTTCGGTCGATATCAGCAGGGCTATAATGAATGGATTTTAGATAATGTTACAAGTCCCTGTATTAATGCCGGAAATCCGGAAAATTCTGTTGGTCAGGAAATTATCCCCAACGGTAATATCATCAATATGGGAGCCTATGGTGGAACCTCACAGGCGAGTATGTCAAACCCGACTCTGGAGCCGGTTCATTTTGCCGATGCCAATCTAAGAGCTGCTGTCGAGCGAACACTTGGCATTACCAATCCGACGCCGGACGATATGCTTGCCCTGGACATACTCAGTGCTCGTAAACAGGGAATTACCGACCTTAGTGGTCTTGAGTATGCGGTAAACCTGACGATGTTGTCTTTGGACGAAAACCCCGTCAGTGATATATCTGCATTAGCCGGCCTGACAAACCTGACGAATTTGTATTTTTGGATAAACCAGATTAGTGACATATCTGCATTGTCCGACCTGGAAAATCTGGTCGAGCTATCTCTGGAAAGCAACCAAATCAGCGATATTTCTGCGTTGGCCGGTCTGACAAATCTAACACATTTGTATTTGCCCGACAACCAAATCAGCGATATATCTGCATTGTCCGGCCTGACAAACCTCGAGAGATTGCATTTGAGCGAAAACCAGATAAGCGATATATCTGCATTATCCGGCCTGACAAACCTGACGGGTTTATTTTTGGGTAACAACCAAATTAGCGATATATCTGCATTGTCCGGCCCGACAAACCTCGAGATATTGTATTTGAGCGAGAACCAGATAAGCGATATATCTGCATTATCCGGCCTGACAAATCTGGAAACCCTGAATCTGTCCGACAATCAAATCAGCGATATATCTGCACTATCCGGCCTTTCAAATCTGGAGTATTTGTTTTTAGTTGATAACCAAATCAGTAATATACCTGAACTAACCGGATTGACGAGTCTGTGGATATTACATCTTGAAAATAACCAGATTAGCGATATATCCGCCCTGACCGAACTAATGAATCTTAGTTCTCTTGATTTGCGGAGCAATCCGTTAAACCGGGATGCCTGCGACATTCACATACCGCAGATTCGTGAAAATAATCCGGGCATATATCTTTCTTATGACCCCTGCCGCAATTAAGTGCCGTAGATTTCGACACAGGGCGGCACCGTAAGGCGTCCCCAAGTGGATTTATGCCGAAAGCCAGAGAAATACCGCCGGAATCATTTAAAAACAGGTAATCGCGTGCTTTAAGAAATGCTGAATGCAACACCTTCGCCTATGCCTGCTGAGGGGCAGGCACAGGCGTTTCTAAACTAATCCAATTGGGCGTTAAAGTCTGGCTTCGTCTAAAGTCCGAGGAACTGTATAGACATGCCGCAAAGAAATATTGTTGCACCCGCTATGGCGTGGGCGTATCGCTGTAATTTCATCAATGGCAGAAGGTTTATGCCCGTCCTGGCAATCAGAACGGCTCCAAGCATTGTGGTAATAGTAACTATTCCGAATACGGATGTTACTATAATCAGGCCGGCTATGCTGTTTTTGGCGGCCGGGTACATCAGTATTGGAATCAGCGGCTCACAGGGACCGAAAACAAAGATAACAAACAGTGCCCATGGGGTAATGTTGGCCTTTTGTTGTTCATCGTGAACGTGGACATGCTCTTCGGAGTGGCTGTGCATGTGTTCATGGACGAGTTGTTCTGTGTGGGCATGGCTGTGCGCATGAGGTTTGTTTCTGATGGCTCTGCGCAATCCCCAGACAAGATACACCAGCCCGAAGGCGATAAGCAGCCATGCGGCCAGATTACCGCGGAAAGATTCGAAAATCTCGAGTTTTTTCACCGCCAGTCCCACTGATACACCTAAAAGGCCCAGCACTACGGAGCTTGCTATATGTCCTAAGCCGCATAGCAGGGTTATAAATGAAGTTTTGATTCCGGACCAGTTTCTGGCCCATGACATCATAATAAATGGTAAATAATGATCCGGGCCGAATATAGTGTGGAAGAAGCCTATAGAGGCCGCGGTTATAATAAGAGCGCTAAGTTCGGCTGTCATAATTAATCCTTTTAGAAAGACCGGAATATATTATCAGATTCTATACATAAAAACGACTAATTTGTGCTGCTAAAAAAGTTTTTCCTTAAAAGCTCATTTGCACCCGTATCCCTGCAACCGCAACCTAGCGGGATTCGAGAGATTGGTAATATATTGAATGAATGCACGGATTGATATTCAACCATGGCGTAATCCGGGCGTTGTAGTTGTTTTCCGCTTAATGGTGGTCATCTTCGTCGTGGTCTTCATCGTGCTCGTCCACAGGGGCTACACAATAAATATAAACAAGCGGTTCAGTACCTGTGTTTTTGTTGTTATGTGTTGTATAAGGTGGAATATAGCAGATTTGCCCGGCACCGACCTCACGAGGAGTTTGTTCTTCGCCAATGAGAGCAATTCCTTTGCCGGACAGAAAAACGAGTAACTCCTCATGGGCTTCGGTGCTGTGCTCGCCGCAGGTTTCGCCGGGTTGTAAATATACTCTGCC
>JASFMF010000340.1:0-3529 GCA_050117705.1 Phycisphaerales bacterium | reverse complement strand
AAAATTCTAATAGCAAACAGAGGGGAAATTGCCCTTCGTATTATCCGAGCATGTCACGAGCTCGGCATCGAGGCGGTCGCGGTTTATTCCGAGGCTGATAAAGATGCTTCATATCTTCAGCTTGCCGATGAAACCGTTTGTATCGGGCCGGCCGACTGCGCGAAAAGTTATTTGAATATTCCCCGAATTATAAGTGCCGCCGAAATTTCTGATGTCGAGGCAATTCATCCCGGCTACGGCTTTTTAGCGGAGAACATAAACTTTGCACGTATATGTCAGGAATGCGGGATAGTATTCATCGGGCCTCCTGTAGAAGCAATGCAGCTTCTCGGCGACAAAGTCCAGGCTCGTAAGCTGGCAAGCAAGGCCGACGTGCCGGTAGTTCCGGGCTCCGACGGCGCGGTTGAAAAAGCATCAAAAGCATTAAAGCTGGCCAACAAAATGGGCTATCCGGTTATGATTAAAGCGGCCGCCGGCGGTGGTGGACGGGGGATGAGAATCGCCCATAATGATATAACTCTGCGTTCGGCATTCGGCGCAGCACGTGCCGAAGCAGAAGTCGCCTTTGGTGACGACTGCGTTTACCTGGAAAAATTTATTGTTGAACCCCGTCACGTCGAGGTTCAAATCATAGCCGATAATCACGGCAACGCACTGCACTTTTATGAAAGAGATTGCTCTATCCAGCGAAGACACCAAAAGATGATTGAAGAATCACCCTGTCCTATACTCGACAGGCATACAAGAGAGCATCTTGCCGAGGCCGCTATTAGAATTGTCAAAAAGGCCAAATATGTCAACGCCGCAACCATAGAGTTTCTTTTGGACAAAGATAAAAATTTCTACTTCATCGAGGCAAATACACGTATTCAGGTTGAGCATCCTGTTACTGAAATGGTTACAGGTCATGACTTAATCAAGTGGCAATTGAAAATCGCGGCAGGTATGCCTTTGAAATTAAGTCAGAAAAACATCAAACAAAACGGCGTATCAATCGAATGCCGGATAAACGCCGAGGATCCTGAAAATAATTTCGCTCCTTCTCCGGGCAGGATTACCCGCTTAGTTCTGCCGGGCGGTCCCGGCGTCAGAGTCGATACCCATGCTTACCAGGGCTGGAGTGTTTCAAGCAGTTATGATTCTATGATTGCCAAGCTTATCGTTCATCAAAGAACGCGAACAGAAGCTATCGCCACAATGAAAAGGGCCTTGAGGGAATTTATTATCGAGCCAATCAAAACAACAATACCCGCCTGTCTTGAAATTCTCTCTCATAATCTTTTTGTTAAAAATAAAATCGACACCAGCTTCGTCGAAAGAAATTTTTATTTTAACAACAAATAATGAATCTTCAAATCTCTCCGGCCTATGTTCGCCGTCCGCTTTCAAGCCGGCGATAAAATCTACGAAGATTCAGTATAAGTTAAGACCTGAAATTAAAATTCTCGTCGCGTAAAACCACCAGATACAATAAGGGCTTCAAGGCAGTCTGTGATTTGAACGCGGGTATATACGTCAGCTCTACCCCTGCATAACATCAGGGCCAACCGACACAGCAATCACAAAGTAATACATAATTACTTAAACAAACAGCTATGTCGGTTGACCCACGCGAATTTTAAACTTTAGTTTATCCCTGATGATGGTGGTGCTGGGGAACATATTGCCTCCTGTAAAACAGGAAGAATATGATGGCCAGAGCAATTAGGCCAACAATCCCCTTATCACCAAGAGTGCTCAAAGTGGTGGTAATATTGTTAATAATATTTACCCCAAAGAAAGGAACCGCCGATCCAAACAGGATTTCGATTGCAATCCCCAGGGCGATCAGCAACAAGGCAATTTCTGTAATCTCGCCGATCCATCTTTTTGCTTCTTCAAGAAACCGCATCTTTTACTCTCCTAAATTCAATTAACAAAAAAACATTTCACGAATACGCTTGCATTGTAGTCGGCATATATTTTTTAATTTCTTTAAATTTATTCCTGTCAATTACTTAGCACTTTCCATAATACCACCCCTTCCAAAAACATCATTATTAGCATTATAATTGCCGCTAAATACCCCCTTTTTTAGCGCATTAAAAGGGTCTTAAAAAATCTTTTTTTATGTTTAAATCGACGTGATTATTTGCGTTATCTCGAAATCTTACTGATTTTTAATGCTCTGTCACTGTGATTCAATAATACCTCTTGTCTATACCCATTTTCTGAAAGACACAAAAAACTCCCTTTTGGTGCAGTGCCCAAACAATAAAACTTTTTGCTGTATATATGTTAAAATAGACAAAAATGTACTTGATTTATATGTTAAAATAGGGTATAATATCGATATGTTTATAAATTCCATGTATTTTATTCTACGAATATCGCTCGTAGTCGCCCTGTGGGCTTTTATCTGGAAGCTCCTTGTCCCCAGAACGCAACTTATGCGAATATTAAGGGCTGCGGCGTTAGTACTCGGCCTTTTAGGCATCCTTCTCCTGTTAAGAAGCACTGGTTTATAATTATACCTCTATAACTCTATCTTCTTTCACCTCTGTATCATCTTTATAAACAAACACTTACAGAGATAATCGATAAAAATACTTGCGTCTCCTTATTGCATTATTTCAGTGTACGACTGCGTACGCATACACGTTCTCTTAACAATATCTCAAGCGCAACATACGAACTCAACTATATTCGGAAATTGCAGGGATGAAACGGGCTCTATTATCGGTCGCAAACCAGCCCCTTAAGTTCAGGAACATTTCTATTACCCCACCTCCATTTTCCAATGCGGTCCTATGAAAATATTTGCAGAAGCAAACATAAATGCGACTGACTTTAGTCAAGTGATATTTTCGGTCCTCGGGAAAATGTTCCAGACAGAGTGTTTAAGCCGACAATTCCCTTGACTTTGGACGCTGGAACTGATATAATATAGTCGAGATAGTAAATGGGGGAACAAGAACAATGAAACGGTGGAATTACTTTTCCTTTTGCCTAATCATTTATTGTGCACTGCTATTAATCTGCATTGCATGCGCATTAGTCTGAACCTACGACGCGCGGAGTCTAATTAGCGCCGAATTACCTTTCCGGCGCAACTAAATCCTCGTACGTCTCACGTTTTCTGATGACTGAAAAATTATCACCGTCAACAAGCACTTCAGCGGCCCGGCCCCGAGCATTGTAATTGCTGCTCATAGTAAAACCATAAGCTCCGGCAGTAAAAGCACAGAGCAAATCACCACGTTCGACCGGAGGAAGAGACCTGTCTTTTGCAAAGAAATCCGCACCCTCACAAATGGGCCCAACCACATCTACAACCTCAGTACCATCCAGCCGTAAATCTTTCACTCGCTGTGGTGGAACAAATTTCCCATCCACCTTTGCAGGCCAAATAAAATGAAACGCATCGTATAAAGACGGACGAATCAAATCATTCATCCCTGCATCGACAATAACAAACTTCTTTCTGCCTCCGCGTTTAGTATAGAGAACCCGAGTAAGCATTACTCCCGCATTTGCGCAGATACTCTTG
>JASFMF010000339.1:0-3535 GCA_050117705.1 Phycisphaerales bacterium | reverse complement strand
AGAACCATAAGAGAAGCCGAAGAGAAATTCAGATCTGAAAGACAAATGAAATCTGAAATTGAGGAGAAGGCAAGGAACTATATCAAGACAATAGCTGATACAGAAAGAAAACTTCAATCACAAATCCAGGCAAGAACCGAAGCGGAAGAAAGATTGAAAGCGGAAATACAGAAAAGACGAAGGGCTGAGGAGAAAGCAGAGATTGAAGCACAGGAAAGAGCTAAGGCTCAGGCGAGAGCCGATGAGCAAACGAAAGCTAAGGTTGAAGCTCAGGAGGCGGGCAGAGCAGAAGCGCAGGCGAGAGCTGATGCTGAGCAGGAAATCAGAGCAGAGCTTGAAGACAAGGCACGGACCTATGGTGAGTTACGTGCTAAAATAGAAGCCGAAGAAAAAGCACGGGTCCAGGCTGAAGAAAAAGCCATGGCGGAAGCCCAGGCCAGAGCCAATGCTGAGGAGAAAACGAGAGTTGAGATTCAACAGAAAGAAAAGCTTTGTGAAGAATTGCGTGTAAGAGCCCAGGCTGAGGAAAGAGCTAAAGTTGAAGCTCAGAAAACTTCAGAGGTTGAAAAACAAGCTCGGTTTGAAGCTCAGGAGAAAGCGGATTCCTATGCCCGAACAATAACTGAGGTGGAGAAAAAACTCGAAGAAGAAATCCGAATAAGGAATGATAAAGAAGAAAGATTAAAAGCAGAAATGCAGGGAAGACAAAGGATTGAAGAACAGCTAAAAGCGGAAACAGAGAAAAGAGCCAACCTTGAAGCAGAGTTAAAGGTAATAAATACTGCGAGGGCAGAGAAAATAAATAAAGCGGAAGCTAAGGCAGCGGCTAAAATAAAAGCAAAAGCCGAAAGAAGAGGCTACATAAAAGCCGTAGAGAAATCTGAGGAGCGGAGAAATGCAGAAGTCCAGGCGAGAATCAAAGCGGAAGAGCAATTAAAGGCGGAAACACAGGCAAGAATCAAAGCAGAAGAAAAAGCAGCCTTAGAAGCGCAGGAAAGGGCCAAAGCAGAAGCCAGAGCGGAAGCTCAGATAAAAGCTAAAGACGAGGCTGAAGAAAGAATTAGGGCTGAAGCCCAGGCAAGAGTCAGGTCTGAACAAGAAGTGAGAATTGAATTAGAAGAGAAAGCAAGGGCCTATGGAGAGTTGCTGGCAAGGATTCAAGCCCAGGAGAAAGCCAGGGCCGAAGCAGAAGAAAAGGTCAGGTCTTATGCTGAGGTAATAGTCGAATTGGAAAGAAAGCTTGAACCTTATATCAAAGCAGGGATTGAAACTGAGGAAAAGTTAAAAGCAAAAGACCACTCAACTACTTTCGAAATTCGAAGTGTTTCAGGCACAAATGAAAGTATTGATAATTAGTTGGAAAATCCACCGTCATTAGAAGTTCCGGAGGAACAATCCGGGTGATCGTTGTTTGTGATATGGGCAGGAGCCATTGCAGACTCTGGTCAATAAACCCCGTATACTTAGTCTGGATGCCCCGGCTTATCTGTAATAGCCCCCTTCCATGCCGCACCGAACAAATCAAACCCTCGTCAATTCCCAATCTCTCCGTGCAATGCCTTTTTGAAGAACTCTCCACCTCCTGTGAGTTCGTATGTATCCCACGATTCCAGGATTCTTGGATACCACTCCGGGTCATATACCCATCCGACCCAGCTAATCCCTTTACCTTCAAGATACCTTATAATGGCTTTAGGGTAATCCTCATCTTTGACCTCTTGTCCCTTACGTACTCTGAATCCAAATTCGGTTGTAATAATGGGATACTGGTTCGCCGCGAATCCAAAATTCTCCTCCCACTTTGGTTCCCATGGTTTATGTCTTTTGTGTTCATAAGGATGTGTCACGTATCCGATACCTTCAGCCTGGACAGGGTCGATGTGGAGGGGTGTCAAGTCATACGCCCAGTCGAAGCCGGCTACCAATGGAATGGTTTCTTTATCGTAGGCACGAATGAGATGAATCATGTCCTCATTCAACTTTTTCCATTCAGGCCAGGACATTCTGCCAAGCTCTCCTCTGTATATGGTTGGTTCGTTAAATAGCTCGTAGAAAGCGACTGTATTATGTCCTCTGAAATGCCTGGCAATCGTACGCCAGAATTCGAAGGTTTCTTTCTGCGTTGTATCGTACATAGGATTCTGGAACAGTTCCATTTTTAAGTTACCGATGGTATGCCAGTCAATGATAACGTACATTTCAAGCTCTGTGCACCATTCAACAGCCTGGTCGAGTAACTCTAAATATTTTGAAGGAGTACGTTCTCGCCATGCAACGGGATGAACAGGAATTCGTACGATCATTGCACCCATTTCTTTTACTTTTTCAAAATGCTTCTTTTTCCAGTGTCCCTGCTTTTCCACCTTGTCGGGATCTGAAATTGATAAGCCCCGAAACAGTATCGTATCGCCGTTTGAATCGACGAATTTATTGCCTTTTACTTGAATAAGAGGAAGTTTCTTCATTGAAGGATTGTTGCGAGGTCTTCTTGGATATCCTTCATTCCACCAATCACGATAGTCTTTAGTTTTTGTTTCCTGTGCAAAGCTAAGTGGCATACAAGATAGTACGACCAAAATAATTGTTATAGAGCGTAATGTAAGTCTCATGTCTTTTCCTCCGTTTCCGTTATTATTTTGTTATCGCTGTTTCTAAAGTCACGAGCGAATAACGATAATTGATTAAACCAGAGTTGTAAAGAAAAAAACGGCGTTTTATAAATTAAACATAATGAGTATAGATGTAAATTGGTGGTTGCATTTGATATACATTTCTATATACTTTGAGCGCAGAACGAAAAAAAGGATTTTGAATATGGGCCAAAAATTTTTCTGCAGGGATGTACTGCTTGGCGAAAAAGCTATTGTAATATACTTCGTTTTACTGAAATTAATCGTATGTTTGTTTCCCTTTGAATATGGTTATTTCCGTGACGAACTATACTATATTGCGCTGAGTGAGAATTTGGACTTCGGCTATTTAGATGTTCCGCCGATTGTTCCGTTTCTTCTTGCGATTGTCCGCTTTCTTTTCGGGACATCGTTTTTATCTTTGCATATCCTTCCGGCCGTCTCCGGAATTTTTGTTATCTGGCTGGTAAGCTTGATGGTTAAAGAGATGGGCGGCGGCCGAAGCGCATTACTGCTTGCACTCGCATGTGTCACCCTGGCTCCGATCTATATATGTTTTGAGAGTGTGTACACTTATGATTCTTTTGACAAGCTCTGCTGGACACTAATGCTTTATGTGATGGTGTTGTTGCTTAAGACCGAAGATAAAAAATACTGGATATATTTTGGCATAGTTGCCGGATTAGGCTTAATGACCAAAATTACAGTACTCTACCTGGGGTTCGGAATATGCTTAGCTTTATTGTTGACCAAAGATAGAAAACATTTTTTGAGTTGGCAGCTTTGGGCCGGTGGTGTTATAGCACTTTTAATTTTTTCTCCTTACATTCTATGGCAGGCTAAAGGTGGATTCCCGGCGTTGGAATACTATAAAAATTATGCAGCAGGGAAAACCTGGCCGACTA
>JASFMF010000338.1:0-3543 GCA_050117705.1 Phycisphaerales bacterium | reverse complement strand
CCTTGGGTTCCGACGAACGCTGCACTCTCTCATATAACTCAAAACGAAACACACACGGCGATTTGATTTGTGAGCCAAAGGAATCCACTAAACTAACATAAATATTTACATTGTCCTGCCGGTTATCACCACCAATGATAAATTCCGTCAAAGGCATAATGTCTATTTTCGCCGGCGCATAACGACTATAAACAGAAAGGCCGGCAACTTCATCGATATCAATCGAAGAGTCGTTATGTAATACCGGCGTCCCACAACCACCGCCCATTAAAAGAAACGTAAAGAAAAAAAACATTAATACTATAGCAACTACTTTCATAAACTATAAATCCTCATCAAGCATATGTCCAAAACGATGCTTCTTGGTTTTTAAATAATCAACGTTATGCTCACTTGGTTTGGCAATCAGTGGTATTTGTCCAACAACTTTTATACCATAGACTTCAAGACGATTAATCTTCTTGGGATTATTCGTCAGGATACGTATTTTCCTCAAACCCAAATCACGACAGATTTGAGCTCCAATCCCATAATCACGTTTGTCAGCCATAAAGCCCAATTGCAGATTGGCATCAACAGTATCAAGTCCCTGCTCCTGAAGTTTATACGCACGGAGTTTGTTTGAAAGACCAATACCTCTGCCTTCCTGACGCAGATAAATCAAAGCACCCTTACCCGCCTTTTCTATCATCTGCATCGCAGTTATCAACTGATATCCGCACTCACACCTTTGCGAATGGAATAAATCACCGGTCATACATTCTGAATGCACTCTGACCAACACCGGCTCATCATGCTCAATAGGTTGGCCGTTTTCATCAAGCTGTCCAACACCACCCTTGCACAATGCAAGATGAGGCTCAGCCGAGGTGATACTTTCATAACCAATGAGTGTAAATTCCCCGTAATCGGTCGGCAAATTGATGCACTCAAAACGCTTTATTTGGCTTTCCCGCTGGAGACGATATTCCACAAGCTTGGCGATTGAAGCAATTTTAAGATTATGCTTTTTGCAAAATTTTAACAGCTCCGGCACGCGCGCCATCGTGCCGTCTTCATTCATAATCTCACAAATAACCCCCGCCGGTTTCAAAGAAGCCAAACGCATCAAATCGACTGCACCTTCAGTCTGGCCCGCCCGAACGAGCACTCCGCCTTCCCGAGCACGCAGCGGGAATATATGCCCCGGACGAACAAGGTCATCGGCTTTCGCATTGTCGGCTATCGCCGTCTGAATTGTCTTCGCCCTGTCAGCGGCGCTTATACCGGTGCTTATGTCCTTGGCCGCATCGATACTGACTGTAAAAGCTGTACCTAACAAAGCTTTATTATCAACAGTCTGCGGATACAAGCCAAGTGAATCACATTTTTCGGCGGTAAGCGGCAGGCAAACAAGCCCCCTACCGAACTTTGCCATAAAGTTAACAGTCTCGGCCGTCACCTTCTCGGCCGCGCAGACAAGGTCCCCTTCATTCTCACGGTCTTCGGCATCCACAAGAACAATCATTTTGCCGTTCCGCAGGTCTTCAAGAACTTCCGGTATTTCACTAAATTGCACAGCCACGTTTTTATCTCGTAATTGACACTTCGTAATTCGGATTTCGAGTTATTAATTTCGCCGGTCCCAAATGTCGTCTTTTAATGGCTATTATTAGCCAGATTTTGTTCATACTCTTCAATATAACGGCTTCCATTACGAATGTAAATAAGGGTTGCTAAAATAGCAGCCCCCGCCGCCGACCACCAAAGGAATCTCAGGAACCATATCCAGCCGGGTATAAAAGCAGAAATCTCAGGAGCCATCAGAATCCCTGCCACCATCGACAACTGCAGGGTGGTAGCAAGTTTTCCAATAAATACAGGAGCAATATGAATTCGTGAGGTCATAAGATAAACAATGGTAAAACCAAGCAGTAAAAGAATGTCCTTTCCGATAATTAAAACTACAACCGTTGTAGGTAGCAAAAAACCTTCCACCTGTCCGCGCTTCGAGGCCAGCAACAGGCACGCACAAGTCATAAGCAGCTTGTCCGCCACAGGGTCAAGAAACGCCCCCAGTCTGGTAATCTGTTTTTTACTGCGAGCCAAAGAGCCGTCAATTCCATCGCTGATAGCCATAGCAAGAAAAATCGCAATCGATACATGACGCATAGCGGTACGTGCGGTCTCACTGATTGAAGCATCATTTGTTTTCAACATAAAGATAACAAACGGCACTATCAGTAATATTCTGATAATTGTAATTCGACTGGCCCAACTTAGTTTCATAAACACATCCTTTGTTCTTTTAAGTGAAATACTGCGAGCCAGTAACAATAGCAGCAATTTCCATCAATTATAGGGGATTATTTTAAGTAAAAAAATAGTATTTGGCAAGAAATAGATTAGCATTTTGACCATTCCACAACGGCCGGCCGAAAGTACATTGAAATATCAGATTAGCTTAATTATTTGATATAAACCACCATCCTGATACAATTAAAACCAAACCTTATATAAATAGAATCCGGCAGGAAACTATTTAATGACACAGCAGAAATAAAAGAGGTTCAACATGGCAAGTAAATTTGCAACTCTATATGGCAACCTTTCTGTTATGCTCGATGCGGGGCTTCCAATATTAAAAACTCTAAACATCGCAACTGAAGGATTGCAACCGGGACACTTTAAAATAATCTTCACCGATATAAGTAAATCCGTCTCTCAGGGTAACAGCTTAGCCGATTCAATGGATAAATATCCCGGAAACTTTGCCAAACTGGACCTAATGCTGATAAGGTCGGCGGAACTCTCAGCTGAATTGCCCCGTTGTTTCAAGATGCTCTCTGAATGGCACGAGTTTAAAAATAAAATAAAACATATTATCCTTTCAGGGCTGCTCCTACCCATCCTGATTATTCATATTGCCATCTTCATCTTTCCATTTCCGTTAGTGATCCTCGGCAAAATCACTATAATCGGGTATCTGGCCATAATTTTAAGAATATTAGGACCGCTTTACCTGGCAGTAGGACTAATCATAGCTCTTCATCATTCTTCACAATTCAATGCCCGTCTACACGTTATTCTGGATGCTATTATATTAAGAATACCAATCATAAACGAGGCTGTTCGCCAGTTATCGATATGCCGGTATTGCAGAGGATTCAATCTGCTGTATAAAGCAGGTTTACCAATAAAAGAATGCGCCACACAAGCTACAGAATTAACAGGCAACATAGTTGTTTCCGATATGTTCAAAGGCGGTATAGCAAGTATAGAAGCCGGCAAGACGGCATACGAAGGATTTTCTCGCAAATTACCTAAAGAATATCTTGAACTCTGGTATATTGGTGAGGAAACCGGCGAACTCGACAAGACAGTCGATAAGATAGCTGAAATTTCAGGCGACCGTGCCGAACATATGTTTATCGAAATCGCAAAATGGACGCCAAGAATTATCTATTTTATGGTCATCATAACATTGGCTGTAATAATTATCATATCGATAACGTCCCTGTATTCATCAAATATGCCTTGATAGAAGCAACTCGAATAGTATAA
>JASFMF010000337.1:0-3562 GCA_050117705.1 Phycisphaerales bacterium | reverse complement strand
TATTTTCAAACAGGAACCCTAACACTCCTTGGCATGATCAGCGGGTAAGGCAGGCAATGGCCTTTGCGATTGATCGTAAGGAAATAGTTGATAAAATTTTCATGGGCATTCCTAACCTTTGGGCTTTCCTTGCACCGTATGAGCTTGGGTATGATCCCGACCTTAAACCTTATCCTTATGACCCGAAAAGGGCGAAAGAACTGCTTGCTGAAGCCGGATATCCTAATGGTTTTGACCTTAAATTCTATTGGCCGATTACCGGAAGGTGGCCTATGGCAAGGGAAATGGCTGAGACTGTAGCCTCATACTTTAATGCCATAGGCATTCGAACCAAACTAATAGGGCAGGAGTGGGGCGTACATTATTCGATGGTCAGAGCATCAAAGGGACCTAAAGCAGAGTTTGTAGGTATTTGGGGCGGTGCATCCGGAGCGGTTGACCCTACATTTTTCTTGGATATGTTCTTTTCCAGTGATGGGGGAATGAGTGTTCACTATAACCCAGAATTTGACAAGATAGTCGCAAAAGCTAAAGCCACAATGGATAATGCTAAAAGGGGAGAGCTAATAAAGAAAGCGGTGAGGATGTCACGCGAAGACGTGGCTAGTATTCCAATTTACAGCACCATAGCTATTTATGCTACGAAGGAAAACATCGATTTCAGGCCAACACAGAAATATTTGATGGATCTGATCCTTGTCAAAGATATTACAATAAAATGAGGTGCTAATGCCTGCATAGTACCACCAGCGTACCACAAAATCCTGAAAAATACGGGTTTACGCAATCATGATAAGCTGAATTCCGAAATACGAATTCAGCTTATTTTATGAACAATCGACTAGCGTGCAATAGGTTAATCTCGACAACCTTATTTCTATTACTGGCAACTAGAGGCAACATATCAGAGATCAGGCAAAATTTGCCCTCCTCTTTGGGAGAATAGTCTTAAATACCTCAAGACTATATTTGTAGTCGTTGTGGTCATAAGAGCGTGGATCGAAGTCGTCCCTTTCCAGTAACAGAACGGGTATGCCGAGTTCCTTTTCTATAGCACTCTTAATCATTAAGGCGTCACCGGCGACAGTTCGACACCCAACATGAGATCGATCCAGTACGCCGTCGACGTTTAGTCTTTTGCATTCCTCTATTATCAAAGGGATTCTTTTTCCTGGGGGATGGCAAAGTGAACGTTGTAAATGCAGTGACAACATGGCATAAGGATCTTTAGATCCCATAACATCAGATATGTACAGGTTCACATCTGTAGAAACTATAGCTATACCTAGCTCACCCACCAAATGTGCTAGTCTTGGGTCCGTATAATGTGCGGGTAGAATGGCTAGCACTCTCGGAGCTCCCTTGTCTACCGCTCCTTGCTCTTGATTAACCCTTTCCTGTAATTCTTCATATAGTGTATTTATTGCATCAATTGCATCCAGCAGACTGCCTGTACTCAACGACACTGAATCCAAGTCTACAAAGAAAGCTTCATGGGTGTGGCTTATCGGCAACGGGTCACTGCTTGTAATTAGGGCTCGCAATTTGCTTAGGGCATCCCCCAACCTGCTCCTAGCATCTAGTGCATCAAGCAATATGTCATCTGTTACCTCAAAACCGACTATATCTTCAGCTCTTTTAATGAACCTTCTTATGCTTTTCGCCGATAAATCGACAATACGCTTTGTTGCCTCAGGGTACTCTCTAAGGTCTCTATCCTGGCAGGTGTTCCAGCAGTATACAGGTAGGTCATAAAGCTCGTGCAGCAAATCAAGTGTCTTTGAAGATGTTTCGCACAAAGCAGCATTAGTTATCAGCAAATCAGGTCGTGGAATTAAGTCCAAGGCAAATAGCCCTACAAGAGACTTAACGTTACCGCAATGAGCCACGACCCCACTCTTCAACCATTTCGTTTCAGCTGCCTCCAATATGGGAACTATTTTGTCAAAGATGCAACCAAGTACTGCCTGAAAGTGGTGGCTGAGATATGCTGCGCACACTTCATCAGATTTTGATGTTAAAGCTGAACCAATTGTAGCGAAACCTGGCGTCATAAATCCATAGATGAATTTTGTTTTACCTTCTTCTTTTGCCAAAAGTAAGTTGGCTAGCTCTCGTACAATCACTCGCAAAATTTTCCGTACACCTTCCAGTTCCACATCATAATACTTGTTGAGCCTTTGCTTGCCTCGCTCAATGTCCTCGGTGGTTATCCCCAGCTTATTGAATGCCTTCTCTACTCTGGGTAACTCTGATTCTATCTCTTGTGCTTCAAAACCACATAACTTAAGTAGTTCAATCACTATTCCGTGCCTCCCTTTATCATTTCCATAAAAGCTTCAATGCGCACTTTAAGCTGACCAACATCTGCTGTGCCATAGTCTGATTCTAATATCAGCACCGGCATATTCCGTTCCCCCATCTTCTGGGCAAAAAAGTAGGATTCAGAATCGTAAGTCTCACAATTGATGAGCTCATACCATATCACGCCGGACACATTGAAGTCCGTAACAAGGTTAAGCGCGAAATCGAGTCTTTTTTTTGCTGAGCCTGTCATAAAGGCACAGGGGAGCCTATCCGCTAAATATCCCTCGGCCAAAGATTGAAATAGATCACCTTTTTTTTCGATACCTTTCCAATAATACCGAATACCCTCACAAATCTCTTCAATAACAATCTCGCCACCGGCTGCCTGGACCAATTCCGGAATCTTATAATCACCATAAGCCATATTAGGTGCGAGCATTAACAGCCTCGGCGTGTCCTCCCTTTTGACTGGTTGTTTTTCCATGAGTTCGTTATAGACAGAATCTAGTATATCTACCATAAAAACCGGATCTGCATAGAAAGAAGCATGGTTGAGTTTGAAGAAGTCCAGTGCACGCAGGGGTGAATCAGGGCCACGGCGCAACAAGCTTATCTTCTTTAGAAACTCTCTCATCTTGTTATAAAGATCGATCGCTTGACTGATTTTCTCACCGGTAATCTCGTTTCCTGTAAACGCCTGCAGCATGTCCCTTAGTGCTATTAGCCTGTTAGCATAGTATATCAGCTCAAAGTCACCATCATATTGATGTGGAATACCCAGCTTAAATATCTCTATATCTCCGTAGTATTCCCATGTCTCAGCTACCTTCTTTAAGTGCTGACACGTGATTGGTGCTACAAGCATATCTATCATACTATAATATGGATTATTCTTTAATGCCCTCTCTCCAATCTGAGCTCTGGCGAAGGGGCAAATGATGTCTGGTAGCACTGATAATGCAGCATCTGCCGAAGGGCTCCCACCGTGAACAAGACATAATGGGACTGCTCCTGAGGCGTAGATTATTTCCTCGGGTACATAATTTCCAGGGAAGTAGCCTATTATCTTGACTCCTTTCTTCTTTACTTCCTCAAGTTGTGCTGGTCTTTTCGCGAGATGGATATCCAATTCCTTATGCTCCATGCAATCCTCCTAAGTCACTCTTTCTATGATTGAAAAGCGATTCTCTCGGGGTCTTAAGTGTCACAGAGATATAAGATCTTCGATAAGGGAATCCTTTCCTGGACATCTTCC
>JASFMF010000336.1:0-3569 GCA_050117705.1 Phycisphaerales bacterium | reverse complement strand
TGGAAGTAGAGCGTAAACCTGTTTAGTCTGCGGATTAATGTTCACGCTGCCGATGATTAAAGGCATCTTCATGCCACGAATCTTATGCTTTGCGGCCTCCAAATCGCTGCTGTTATCAACAGCGGCCTGGGCCTTCTCCAGGTATTTTTGAGCATCCATATGCAACCGCGTTTCCAGGGAGCCAATATCTTCCACCCAGCTCGGTAAATCCTGGAGTACTCGACAGACGGACACATAGTTGGCTCCTTCGGGTACTCGATCCAGCAGAGCAACCACTCCCGGAGTGATACTGTCGGATTGATTGGGGTCTAATCCGGCCAACCACGATGAGGGTTGTGCTCCACGATGATATATCAGGTAATCTCCCACACGCCGGGCGTATACTATCTTACGGTTTACCAGCTCGTGCTGGTCGTAGCCAAAGAAGCCGGTACGAGAAGTCCATACACTTTCCCGTGTATAGCGGGTGACGTCACAATCCAGCGGTTCGGTCTCAAATCGATTTTCATGCAGACACCAGGGTTTTTGTTTTTGGAAGGAATTGGCAAAATCCTGATTCAACTGACGATTTTTATTCAAAGCTTCTGTTTCCCGGCGAAAACAGGTCTCGAGTAAATCCTGCCCCTGATACGGAACAATCTTCACCGGCCAATAGGCAGGTAGTTCGAGCGATGCAAGGTAATCCTCCAGGCTGGCCGCATCCTCAATCGAGGGGACCGGATGGAGAGGGGCCCGCGTGCTTATAATCCACGGCGTTTGGCTTTCCACGGTAGGCACAGGTTTTAGCCCGTCCAGCATTTCAATGTAACGGGCCAGACCGGGCCAGGGGAGCTTTTTAGCCTGACACTGTCGCTGAACACGTTTTGCCCAAGCCGACATAATTGGAGATGCTTTTTTCTGAGGTTTCTTTCCGGTGGCTGTAAAGGACTGATAGTCCGGTCCCAGCCAGGTCAAAGCCTGTTTGACCTGAGCCATCGGTAAGGATTTGGTGAAGGATTCGGTCTGGAAGCGACCAGAGTACAGGCCGGCATTAAATTCCACAAAGCCGTCATTAAGATTAGCGGCTACAGTGAATCCCTCAAAAGCCAGCATCCGGCCGGAAATGAAATCAATTAGCTGCTCCATGGTTGCGATGACTATGCACTCGAGATAATCAGCCAGTTGCTCCAGGTCACGTACACCCAATTGCATGCGCAGGCGCATTTCGATTTCATCCCTGGCCTGCTGTGGTATTTTTTCCATAAGAGCCGCACGCTGTTGGGGAATCATCATTTTGGCAAACATTCCAAGGCCCTGTAACTGTAGTGCAAGAGGTTTGACCATGGCGGGATTAAGTACCATGCGCATCTGATTTTTGTCCATTGCCGGCAGGGCGCGACTCATAAAGGAATCCTGGCCGAAGCGCTGCGCTGCGGGAGTAAGGTGCAGGGCCTGCACCAGAGAACGGTCGCCGCACAGGTACAAAGTGTCACTGGATGAAACGAGATATAACTCGGGCAGGAATTTTAATCGCTTTGAAATCACACGTATTGCCTGTTGGTCGCCGACGTTCACCTGCTCAACATGCGTTGGTTGCAGAGCAGCACTGAGCAAGTAGGCCAAGGATTCACGGGAACCTGTGGGAAGACTCAATATAAACATGCGCCGGGGGTCGCCCAAATAGAGAGTCAGGCCTATAGTTCCGCGCGCGTCTATGCCCGTCATCTGTTCCAGCACCTCAGGTGTCAGGGGCTGATGCAAGGTTTGCATTCCCAATAATGTCAACAGGGGATGTTCAGTTATCAGCAGTTCCTGAACATCGTGTGGTGCAGCTTTTTCAGGTATGCCCGCAACCAGAATCTCTTCAACACCTTCGAGCACACTTAGTAAATCATGGAATTGCAGGTGAACCAGGGCTCCCGGGCCGGGCAGCACTTCACGGCCGGGTCCTGCAGGCAAACCGTGGTCGGCGAGCTGCTCGGCGCTAAGCCCCTGTGCCTTAACTGTGCCGTTGAGACCCAGCGTTACTAAACAAACCAATGTAATTAAAAGTATTCTCGTTTTCATTTTGGAAGACCTCCTATGTAATTAATGTTTCATTCGAGCAGTATAACCAACCGACATTTCCACCTTCAGAGGGGATTATAACGCTCCGGATGGCGTGGTCCTATGGAAATTAAATGGATTCGCTTTCAGAGAAAACTTGCCCTTCTTACTTGAGATTTTCCAAACGCACTCCACCGAACCACTCCTGCAAATTTCAAGCCTATGATACCAAAGTTCCATCTCAGTTTCAACAATATTCCGGCAGCTTGTCGGAAAAACACCAAAAAGCCAAGCACTAAGGCCGGATATTCGGCATTGATTATTTCCGGATTTTCGGCGATACTATGAAACTTAACAAGAAATTGTAGTGTATTCGAGGCCAGGAAAAGAGCCGAAAGTGGAAGCAGACGAATTTCAAATAAAAGAAAAATCAGCCGGCTTGCTTGTAATACGAGTAGGCATTCATTTTCTTGTCGGTATGGGTATATGGGGAGGTTTCCTGTTCTGTGCGGCTGGTTCTGTGTCGTGGCTTCGGGGCTGGATTCATCTGGGATTATGGATTGTTATGATGGCTGTAAATTTCCCAATATTGCTTAAGAAAAATCCCGCCGTGCTTGCGGCCAGAATGAAAAAACATAAATTCGATAAACTTTTCGATTTAATCATTACGCTTTTCATAATTTTACCTGCGATTCTGGCAATTCCGATTATATCAGGGCTGGACGCAGTGCGATATAAGTTTACCGCCCTACCGTTCTGGATGATATGCCCGGCGGTATTGCTTCATATAGCAGGAGATGTATTGGTGGTATGGTCAATGGCCGTTAATCCTTATCTTGAAAAGACAGTTCGTATACAGAAAGAACGCGGCCATTATGTGATTACCACCGGGCCGTATGCATTCGTTCGGCATCCTATGTATGTAGGCATGATTATGCTGTTCGCAGCTATACCACTTACCTTAGGGTCGGGATTGGCATTTGTTCCAGTGGTTGTTTTAATAATTGCCTTAATTATTCGTATAGTTTTTGAAGACCGAATGCTGCATTGCGACTTGCCCGGTTATGAGGAATACGCAAAAAAGACACGATATCGGCTTTTGCCAGGCGTATGGTAGTCAGGATAAAAGAAGTTTTAATTAAAAAGAGGATTTTGTTATGTATAAGAGATTGTTGATAGCATCTGTTACCGCGACTCTGATTTTCAGTTCTGTAGGTATAGCAAGGGTGAATTATTTATTCAGCTCGTTCAGGGATAACGGGCAGGATGGGCTGCATCTTGCGTATAGCTATGATGGGCTGAAATGGACGGCGCTGAATAATGATAAGTCTTTTATCCGGCCGCAGGTCGGAGGCAAACTGATGCGCGACCCGTGTATATGTCAGGGGCCGGATGGTGCGTTTCATATGGTCTGGACGAGTAGCTGGTGGGACAAAGGTATCGGCATTGCACATTCGAAAGACCTCATCAACTGGTCGAAGCAGAAATTCATAGGCGTTATGGAGTATGAGCCGAAAGCGATGAATTGCTGGGCACCTGAGATT
>JASFMF010000335.1:0-3576 GCA_050117705.1 Phycisphaerales bacterium | reverse complement strand
TGTCTTTAAGTTGTTTAATCCAGGGTTCTTTGCCCCACTTAAGCAGGGCCATATTTGCCGTAACTGAAACGGATTTAAGATAATCGGGTGGCTTGTTGCTTGGCGTTAGCATGTACATTCCGACTGCTATGCTGTGGCAGCCCATGTCGCAAAAAACGCCGCCTCCCTGCCTTGTGGGATCCCAGAACCAAGGCTCGTGTGGGCCGCCATGTTCTTCTGCGCTGCGGGCCAGATGGACCGAGCCCATGCTTTTTTCTACTGCGGCTAATTGGCGTCGGGCTTCGACCATGGAGGGCATGTGAAGCTGATTTTCAAAATAAGCGGTAGGCACGCTGAGCGTGTTGGCTAATTTTATCATTTCGTTGGCTTCCTGAAGGTTTCGAGCCAAAGGTTTTTCGCAAATGATTCCTTTAATTTCGGCGCCGCCTTCCACTGCCTTTACTATACTGCTCATTATTTCGATATGGGCGAAGTTGGGGGCGAAAATGCAGACTACATCAACAGCGGCGCAAAGTTGCTTAACATCTTCGAAGACTTTCGTATCACCTAAGCCATCCTGCTGTGCACACTTGGCAAGGGCTTCTGCGCCATGAGGCGCGCAGACACCGGTGAATTCAATATTACGGACAGAACATAAAGCTTTTTCGTGAAATCCGGCTACAAAACCAGCTCCAATCATTCCTATCTTTAACATTAGTTAGTTCCTTTCATGGTAAGTTGTGAAGATTACTTCGGTACGTGTAAAATCTATCGTATTATTAGTTTTAGCACAACCGAAAACCTATATGGATAGGAGTAAGCAGGTAGTTTTGTCGAAAGTAAGAATAATTTGCGAATTACTCGAACAGAAGCTTCATTGTATTTTCGAGATTAGTTTGTTGATATAACGGCAAAGATTCATAAAGTCCGATGTCATTTTGGTTTGATGGAACGTAAATTGAGAGGCCGGAGTAAGGGGATTCGGTAGAAGGGTCGAGGTTTCTGTGTTGCTTGCTTACGATAAGCCGGTTGTCACACCAGTTAAAAAATCTGTTGAGTTCTTCATCGGCAATGTTGTTGTTAGCTGAGTTGAGAGCCTGAAAGAAAGATTTCAAATCGTAAAACTTTTCGCTCTCGAATTCGAATATGGGAGAACAAGACTTGGGTTGATTGAGCCTTGAATTCTGACTGAATGAGTTTAAGACGGGTTTTAGTTTCTCAGGTAGCTTTTTTAGCTCATTGTTACTGATAAGAGTATAGAAGGTGTAGTGTTCATCTTCCTGCATGATGGTTTGGACGAGGGTTTGAACGGTGATGTTTGGATTATTAGCAACGGATATTAGTGTTTTTGTGTAATAAGTATTAGGCGCATCTACTCTTAGTGGGGATGCCATGATATATGGGGCAGAATCGGTAAAATTATAAAGATTTTGGATTATCGCGCGGGCGCATTGCTGTAGGAAAAAGAGCCTTACTTTGCCATCGGTTTTTTGGTTGAATTCCCGAAGGATTTTGCCTACCTTGTTGGCGTTAAGCCATTTTCCTGAAGTGAATTGTTTGTTTTCGTTTTGTTTTTTAAAAGGCTTTTCGTCGAGACACATATGGTTTAACGTCCCGCCATGATTCAGGAAAATGATACAGTAGTTGTTTGCTTTGAAGTTTTTGTGTACCCATTTAAGATATTTTTTTAGTTCGGCGGGGTCTGCGCTGTCTTCGCTTTTTAAGGTGATTTCCTGTCTCTGTGATTTTCCATTTGAATAGTACAGGCCGATTCGTTTCATACCTTTGCTGTCAATGAAATCTGTCTGGACTGCGACTGCAATTTTTGAGTTTATTATTCCTTTGTTTAGGTCGTTCAATATAGTCCGGCCGAAGGGATTGAGGTCATTATCATAAGACATATAGTAAATGAAGACCCACTCATAGATATGTGGCTTTAGGAAAAGAGGGGTCAGGCAGAGAAGTAATAAAAGTAAAAGCGCTGACAGACATAATATGAGGTTATACCTGGGCTTTGGCATATATTATTCCTTTATCTACAGCTTTTATTTGACATCACTTTTTATAAAAGTACAAGCTTAAAGTCGACGGATCGTTTTGTTGATGGATAGCAAGAAAGCTTTTTCTGTTGAGATTATTTTCTTTTTGCCAATTACAAAATAATGCGAATGCTATGAAAATATTGTAGATTGAGATAAAAAGGATTAATATGATGGCCGGTTATAGTAAAAGGAGATGATAGACTATGGCAGAAGAGTTGGTCGGTATAATAGGGGGTACAGGATTGGGTGATGCGCTGGCGGAGCATATAGTTGATGCGGAATTTCACGATGTTGATACGCCGTTCGGCAGGCCAAGTACGACTATTATGGTCGGCCAGGTAGAGAAAAAGCGAGTTGCATTTTTAAGCCGACATGGTAAGGGGCATAAATTTTCACCGAGCGAGGTACCTTTTGCCGCTAATATCTTCGCTTTGAAAAAGCTCGGCGTTCGTACGATTATAAGCAGCGGGGCGGTAGGGTCGTTACGAAATGAGATTGCTCCGGGTGATTTGGTTATCGTTGACCAGTTTATCGATAAGACATTCAAACGGGGAAACAGTTTTTTTGGTGCATTCGGGGCGGTACACTGTGAAATGGCCCAGCCTTGCTGCGGGCGGGTGCGTCAGATACTTGTTGATACGGCGGGGGGTATTGATATAAAGACACATCCGAGGGGGACATACATATGTATGGAAGGGCCTCAATTTTCCACACGGGCCGAATCGCTTATGCACCAGAGTTGGGGTGGGGATTTGATTGGCATGACCGCTATGCCGGAAGCGAAACTGGCCAGAGAGGCGCAAATCTGTTACACGTTGGTTGCGTTATCCAGCGATTATGATTGCTGGAAACCTCACGAGGCAGATAAAAACAAGCAAACTCTGCTTAAAGAGATAATAAGGAATTTACAGATGGCGACGAGTAACTGCCTTAAACTTATAAAGGCGGTTCTGGCAAGCGATGCGGAGCTTGTTTGTGATGATTGTCATTGTAGAAAGAGTCTCGAATTGGCCGTCTGGACGGACCAGAGTCAAATCGAGATGAGTAATGAGGAAAAGTTAAAAGTGCTTTTCGAATAGCCCGAATATTGGAAAGGATTACGATAATGAAAAAACAGGCACGGATTGTATTTGTTTTGGCGGTTTGTATTTGTGTTATGTTGGTTGCGGGCTGTTCGGAACAGGAGACTCCCAGCATGAAAAAGGGCAGGCTTATAGCTGTTGAGAATAAGCAGTTAAAAAAAGAGATAGAGCTGCTTGGTAAAGAAATCAAAAAATTGAAAACGCAGCATAAAGAGCAGATTGAAGACCAGAAAAAACTGCTTGCCGAGTGTGAGCAGGAAAAGGAGGCGTGGAAAGAGAAATCACGTCAAAATGTTAAAGATCAGGTTCAGGGAGTTATGGATGCGGTTATGGAGCAGAATGTAAAGCTGCGGGAGGAGAATAAAAAACTTAAAGCCCAGGTAGAGCAACTAAAGGCACAGGCAAAATAGCTTTAACACACTTGATTTTAACAGTAACTACTAATCGGAGAGATTGCATACTTTTTGGGCGGC
>JASFMF010000334.1:0-3586 GCA_050117705.1 Phycisphaerales bacterium | reverse complement strand
TATAGTTTTGTTGATAATTTAAACGACTCCAAACCAGTTAAATATTCCTCCACCTCTACCTCCATAATTATGAGCAATTACATTGTTAGTAATCTCGCAATTGGAAGAAATGATTCCAATACCCGCCCCATATCTCTCAGCTGAGTTATCAACAATAGTACAGCTCGAAATTGTCACCTCCGAATAGTCCATACACCAAATCCCGCCACCGCTCTGAGCATGATTATCGGCAATCAAACAACTTTCAATTGTCGGGCTGGAAGGAATAATGTAGCCTGGTTCATCATCAATTGAACCACAACAGAGAATTCCTCCCCCCATCAGATTCACATCACCATTGCCTCGTGAACTCGGTTTTTTCGAATATTCAATAGTACAATATCTTAATACATCATCGTCGTCGGTATTCACAAAACGTATGCCATACCATCCTTCATCGGTATCCATCGGAGTAAAAACGACATACTCTGTTCCTGTGCCTATCGCGCGTAAAATTGCTCTATAACCTACTGTCAAACTAAAGTGACCCGCAAATTTGACCACTACTCCCGGCTCGATATCCAACGACCGTCCTTTTCTAACATTGATATCTCCCGTTATTACATAGGGGCTGTCATATATAGTCCATGTACCATAAACCATACCGGCGGGAATAATTGTTCCTGATACCCCAACTCCCTTTACAACAATTTGTTTGTTCGGGGCATTGCTGCTGGTCGACTGAACACGGATAGTACCGGTATATACCTTCTCTTCTATTGGAGCAAATCTGATATCTACCTGGACCGAATCGCCCGGTTCCAAAAAACGATTCTCTATGTCAGTAACTATCGAAAAAACATCGTTCGATTCGGAAATACTTAAGCTTTCCACTTCAAAACCTAATCCACCCGTATTTGTTATATTAAAACTAACCGTCGAACTTGAATCAACATGAATAAAGCCCGCATCGATCTTACCTGAAGGGTTAATAGTAATCAAAGGCAAGTCTGATTGATTCTCATAAGCCCCTAAATCGACAATATCACCGCATATCCTTAGATTGCCCGCAAGGTCGGTTAAAGGAAGTTCTATTTCCGTCCCTGAGTTTATACACGGAGAAGTACTCTGAAGTGACCAGTTAGCAGATGTTCCGTTATATTCTGCTCCAGTTCCGGAACTCGGTTCAAAAAAGCTGGGATTCAAATCAATATTACCCTCACCTTCGTAGCCGCCTTCAATATTACAAAATGATACCGTTGGTCTGGACTCCTGTGTCTCTATTTGGTATGAGTCATTACCCCATACAATCGTATTTGTTACACTCATTCCCTCCTGGGATGTCGAAAAAATACCTCCGGGCAAATTGTTTACTATAGTACAGTTCCTGATTTCAGCCACGCCCCATTCATCCGAATATATCCCGCCACACTGCAAATAACCTCCAATTGCAGTATTGTTAGCTATCAAAGTATTACTGATTATAGGATAGCTTCCAACACAATATATCGCCCCGCCTTCTTCTCCCATATTATTAGTGATTTTACAATTCATGATGATTGGGTTTGAAGCATAACAATACACCGCTCCTCCAGACCTATCCTCGTCTTCAGCCCCGGCATCTCCCCCACCCGTATCATCAGTAGTAAATCCGGAACCTTTTTTAGAGTCAGTAATCACACAATAATTCAAAATATCATCGGAATTAGATTCCAGAAATCGTAAGCCCCCCCAGCCTATATCTTTATTGAGGGCTGTAAATTCTATCGGATTAACCTCACTCCCTCGCGCAATCAAAACCGCATTTTCTCTGATTGTCATGCCATAGGGCCCAAGGAATATAACCTTAACTCCCGGTTCAATAACAAGCTCCCCATACTCAGGCACCTCAATATCTCCTTCAATAAAATAAGGGGAACGAGATTGATACCAGGTACCAAATACCCTGCCGGCAGAAATTTCTATCCCACCAGAGAATGAGTTCCCTTTTAGAATCACGTTCTTTGTATTACCATCATCATAGTGAATCTTCAGTATTCCATAATAGCCGCCCTCCCGCTCAGGACTGAACTTTACATTGATTATTACTTCCTGACCCGTACTCTGCACCTCAAAAGGCTCTATATTATCTGAATAATCACCACCTGTAAGAGATACTAAAAATCCTTCCGGACTGGATATTGAGTTTATCGATACCTCCCTCTGTGTATTATTTATCATAAACAGCCGTTGGGATTCCGATTCATGCCTTGGAAAACTGTGAAAAGTAAGAGACAGCGGACTTATATCGACACTTGACTGAACAGGTTGAATGTTTAACATGACTTCAGAAAATATATTCATATAAGGTGGAAGTTCACTCGGAAGCTTATACCACACCTCAGTTATTTCCTCCGGATAAGGCGAACCCCAGCCAAAATTAAGGTGATACTCACCGTTTGTATTATAGCCGTCACAAACAATAAAGTGTCCGTTGCTCCCATCTTCATCATTAATACCCAACAACGCTGGAAGTTTATTCATTATATTTTCCTGCAAAATCAGATAAGATTCACGCGAAAGATTGCCGGCTAACTCAGCTGAATGAAAACCGAATTTATCAAGCAAAGCTTCCTGCGCATCATATTCCGAAGCTCCCGAGCCCCAACTGGAAAATTCCATTTTGGAAGCAACTCCACAAGCAAAACTAAGAGCCGCGACATCCGTATTATCTATATCTTCGCGCATAATATATTTTCGCTGCAAGTTGGAAAGATAATTATTTAGCTGTTCAAAAGACGGAAAATCATACAGTTCACTATCATCATCGATTTTAAGACCGCTGTATAACACATACGAATCATTTTCATCGAATTGTGCGGCGCACTTCTGATGATAGTTTAACATCTGGGCCATTGCCGTCGCCACGCAACCTACATAACATCTGTTCGCATCAACCGGATCGAGCGGACACAAATCATTGTAAGGTGAATCCTGAACCCACGTTGTTTCCACCCAACCGCCGGTGGCGGTTGCGTTCTCTTCCGGCCATTGCTGAAATGTCTGATTCACAGAACTTTCTGAATCTCCATTGGCATAAAAATTCCACAGACCGTTGTTTTCCGCTTTCTTTAAATGCTGGTACTTAGCAAGAGCCTTTGCTCTAAGCTTCATATCCTCTTTCAACATACGATATAAAGGGTTTTTCTTGTCATTACTGGCCGGAAATGAACAATTAAAAGAATAAGCAACAATTGGAGTGATATCCGTATCAGCAGAGACCGCGATAAATCCTCTCGGTTCAAGCTCGGTAATGAATGCAAGAACGGTTCCATCATCGCCGCGAATTTCCTTTAAGCCAGCTGCGGTGAATTCTTCAGCAGGCGCTTTTTGTCCGCCCGTTCTTGAAAGCAGAACTTTTTGCTGTTTCTGATGGACGTGCTGTGACTTGAGAAATGTATCCGATGCTTTTCGCACCTGTTCTATATTAACAGGCGCAGCCAGACTCGCACAGCACACAAATAAACATAATCCAATCGATATAATAACCAGTGATTTTTTTCGATAATATGCAGACATCAAAGTACTTACACCTTTCTTTTTGTCTTTCGAGATGAACTCAATATTA
>JASFMF010000333.1:0-3598 GCA_050117705.1 Phycisphaerales bacterium | reverse complement strand
CAGAGTTGGCATACGAACAACGAGAGGCGATTATGCTTCGCTTGCACGGCCAGATGAGGTTCAGGGAAATAGCTCAGTTGCAGAACGTTTCAGTTAAAACAGCATTAAGTCGGTACAGATACGGTTTGGACAAGCTGCGCTCAACTTTGAACGGGGAGGTGAGTAAATGAGACCGGCGGATAATATGGAAAAGCTCGTTAAGAAGCTGCGTTACAAAGCCAGCGCCGAGACTCGCGACAGAGTTCTTGGTAATGTAATGAAAGCGCTGGATGAATCTGAAAAACAAAAAACCGGCGAGAAATCGTCGAGTATGTGGAGAATAATTATGAGAAGTCCAATTACAAAAATAGCCGCCGCTGTCGTGACAATTGCGGGGGTGTTAATAGTGATACACTTTATGAGCCTGTCCACGTTGACATTCGCCGAAGTCGTTCAACCCATTCTCAATGCCCAGACAGCGGAATTAGATATTGTTATGGGAGACGGGCAGGGCCCTGTTATTCATGACATGATAAAGGGTTCGCGAATCAGAAGGACCATGTCGAATATTGAAAATGTTGTTAGTATTGTTGATCTGGAGGCGGGGAAGATTCTGGCATTGACTATTTCCAAAAAAGAGGCGGCGTATATTGACTTGAAAGGCCTGCCTTCAATGCCCAATTACATGGAGACGCTGAGAAATCTGATTAAAATGTTACAGGACAGCCCTCATTTCGAGGTCGAGGAGCTTGGCGAGCAGGAAATTGATGGGCAGCGCGTTGTTGGATTTCGTGCCGTACATCCTAAGGCGGAGGTTACCATTTGGGCTGATGCAGAAACAGCACTACCTGTACGAATCGAGCAGGTGGAGTCGCAACTGAAGGTTATTTGTAAAAATGTCAAATTCGATGTGCCTCTGGATGATTCGCTGTTCAGTATGGATGTTCCCGATGGATATAAACAGCAACAGATGGAGCTTGATTTGCAGGGGTCTACCGAGCAGGATTTTATCGAGGGTCTGCGCATACGAGCAGAGGTTTTGGGCAATGGAGTGTTTCCTGAAGGCGTCTCTGTTGAAGACTATCTCAAGGATACTCCATCTATTGCTAAGAAGATAGAAGAGCTCGGATTGTCCGATGAGGAAGGAGCCGAGATGGGGGTGAAATTGAGCCAGCATTTGTTTTTCATTCGGTTCTTCAAAGGCCAGGGGCAGTGGCATTATGCAGGCAATGGTGTTGAGCTTGGCGATGCAGATACCGCCATCTTCTGGTATCAGCCTGCAGACTCGGAGACATGGCGCGTAATTTTCGGCGACTTGCATGTTGAAGATGTAGCACAGGAGAACCTGCCACAGTAAATTTAGTATGCACAAAAGAAAACAAAGGCCGGGTCAGTCAGGCCCGGCCTTTGTGACTTATTTAAGATGTCGATGCAGTATTAATTATTTGTAGCTGGAGTACTTTTCGGGTTTTAGTGGTAACTCTGGTTTGCTCGCTAATCCGAACCGGCCAAATCCAGATAATTTTTTCACTATCGCAGACAATTAGAATCTTTTGCCTTATATGTTCCGGCACACGCGCAGAAGTAAGGAATTTGCCTACTTTCTTCTCTTTGTCCAAACCAAAAGGAACAAACCTGTCACCTGCTTGCCTAAAGCGAACAAGCAAAGGCAGTTTAATCCTGTCCAAATCAAACCACTCAATAAAATCGTTTTTATTGACTTTAAACTTTTCAAAATCACTACCATCGGCTTCAATTATTTTCGCCTCAATCAGATATTTACCAAAAGTTGTTTTCCCGGGAATTTTTAGTTCCGCACTTCTATTGATTGAAGTATCGATGTGGGCTTTTTCCCTGTCTCTTTTAAAAATTAATTTGTTGTATTCACGCAGAACTATGAAGCCGTTGGGCAACTCTAATTGTTTGCCGCTTATGTTTTGTTCTATTAAGTGCAGTATATTTTCGTAATGGAGTTGCGTTATATCTTTTTCGCCGGAGCCGAGTGAAGCCAAACTTTTACGGAGAATCTCAACGATTACCGGTGGAGGTTGAGTTGAAAGTATCTTCAGGCCAAGAATTGTTTGTTGTTCATCACAATCAGCAACTTCAGGCCAAAGTTTATCTGATTGTCTGCAAAGCCGTTTATGAAACTTTCGGGCGGATTCGGAAAGTTCCGACAATTGCTCCACAACCGAGCCATTACTGTCTTTTTGTAAGGCAGGAAGTAAACGATGTCGAATAAAATTTCGCCTGTATGTGCAATCAGCATTAGTATGGTCATGGCACCACTTGAGATTTCGTTTTTTTAAGTACTCAATAATCTCATCCCGGCTGACACATAACAATGGTCTTACAAATTTAAATTCCTTTTCAAAAATCCGGCCCGGCCAAATTCCGCCCAGGCCTCGATAACCTGTGCCGCGAGTCAATCGCTGGAGAATAGTTTCGGCGTTGTCATTTTTATGATGCGCGGTTGCAATACACCGGCAGTTATTAGCGCGTGCAATTTCGAGCAGGCTTTCGATTCGTAACTTTCGTGCGGCTGTTTCAATCGAAAGTTTATTACAGCCGGCATAGCCGCGTACGTCAATCCGTTTTGTTATTACCGGCAGTTTTAACTCCTTTGCCTGCGCTATAACAAAATCCTCATCCGAATCAGCGTCAGCCCCTCTTAGCTGATGATTTATATGAGCACAAAGCAGTTCCGCATTGAAAATATTCACGGCGCTCAAAGCCTGCATTGCAAACAAAAGCGCCGTCGAATCCGCTCCACCCGAAACAGCCAACAAAATTTTCTTCTCAGAGCCGAAAAGTTTGTTCGCTTTTATAAAATCGCCAGCTTTTTGTTCGAAATCCGAAGTCATTGGTTTCCTTATTACGCTTTGTAGAAAAGATAACGGATGCGATTTTAAACAGATTTCTCCACTTCGCCACCGTGCTTGCTTTCGCAAGAAAGCACGTTGGCTTCGGTCGAAATGACGGGTTGTCCTTTCTGTAAAGCGTTCTTATTACATAAAAAAACGGGCCTGATGTCCAGTCAGGCCCGGGCTTCTATCTAAAAACTTTTATCTTAAACTTATAGCGACATTAGTTTTCTTCATCTCCTGTTCCATATAAATCTATTATCCGTTGTTCAGCAAACCTCCTCCAATGGTCATGCTCCCCATACATACCTTCCTCTTTGACGGCCATTTTATAAAGCTCCAGTGCTTCGTCATATCGGTGCAGGCGTTTATCTAAAATCCGTGCCGCCCTGAACCTTGCGGGATGAATCGTGTCGGGGTCCCATTCATAAGCTCTCTGGTAATATAAAAGAGCAATTGAGTAATCCTTGAAACCTTCATATATTTGACCGGCTTCGTATGCCGCATCGTCAATCTTGTCGCTGGTAGGGTATCTCTTTATGAGCAGGTCATATCTGTCCAGAGCCAGACGCAATAAATCATTATTCGTAATAACAAGAAGCGACTGGGACTCTCTTTGAAGCTGCTTACCATCCTCAAAAAGTACATTAGCTTCAGGTATGGAAATACTCGCTTTCAAATTCGGCCCGGCAACTTCAGCCTCAAGAATATATTTATACTGCGGCATAGCATCCAGCGCTTTCAGCTCCCTTTTA
>JASFMF010000332.1:0-3613 GCA_050117705.1 Phycisphaerales bacterium | reverse complement strand
CCTTGCTAAGACCTCCTCGTTGAAGGCCCAAAGGTCTTCCAGTGAGCCGCCACCCCTGCCGACAATGAGGACATCGAGTTTGAGTTTTTTATTGCGTCTGTTAACGTCCCGCAGTGCGGCGGCGATTTTTTCGGCCGAGCCTTCGCCCTGCACCGGTACCGGATATAAAAACAGCTTTACGCACGGCCAGCGGCTGTGAATACTATCTTCAATATCGTGAACAGCAGCGCCGGTTTCGCTGGTCAGCACGCCTATTCTTTCGGGATATGTAGGAATTGGTTTTTTATGCTCATCATCGAAAAGCCCTTCGGCCCGAAGCTTTTTCACCATTTGCTCGAAAGCCAGTTGAAGTGCTCCAGTTCCTTCAGGCTCGAGTTTATCGACATAAAGCTGGTACTTGCCCCCAACCGTATAGACATCGATATGACCTGTTGCGAGAACAGCCATTCCATCCTCAGGTGAAAATTTGACATTTCTAACCTTGCTTGCCCACATAACGCAGGGCAGGATTCCGCCTTCGTCTTTCAGCGAAAAGTAGCAGTGCCCGCTCGAGTGTATTTTGAAGCCGCTAATCTCGCCTTTGACAATTAATCGCGGCGGCAGTGTTTGTTCCAGGGCTACCTTGATTAGTGAATTAATCTGGGTGACCGTATATATTTGTTTTCTATTCTGCATTTGTTGTGTGAAGCCAATAGAGTTATTACCGAATCAGAAACGCCCAGTAATTCTTAGTCGGACACTGTAATTTTAATTTGTCTTTGCCTTCGATTTGTTGGGCATCCGACTTGATTTTTTTCGATTTTTTATTTTACCGATTATAAATCCAAATCACCTGTTCTTCAATCCGAAGCTTGTTACCTGTGGAATAATGAATGATATATTGTCGGAGAGTATGAGGATATGGTGATTGTAGATGTTTATTGAAGGTTAAAAGAAGTCAAGATAGAGAAGTTTTATGTGGTTTGCTTTATTTGTTGCTGATTTCAGGATTCCTTGGAGGCTTTTGGTGTTTCAGGGCTTTTCTCCTGTTGCTCCTCAGAGTCCTTTTTCTGGTTTTTTTCGCGTTGAATAGCGTCGTATATTTCTCTGCGGTGAACCGGTATTTCCTTCGGGGCCGTGATACCTAAACGTACTTTATCCCCACGAACGTCAACAATGATAATCTCAACATTGTCTCCGATCATAATCGATTCGTCTCTTTGCCTGCTCAAAACCAACATTGCTAACTCCTTTTGTCGGCTGGTTTTACTTTCATATATGTTACGAAAATCATGGGTTTAATGTTCGTCAAATGCTGAAATATGCCATTATTTCAATAACTAAGCTTTTCAAAACCTTGTCCGACCGACAAATCTTATCACAATATATTTCGGCTAATTTTGGGCCTAAAAACAACCATTTTTGTTTTTGTTCTGGTAATGAGGGTATATTATAGGAATATATATATGTATGTGCTTGTGGCACAAAGATTTATGTGGATAAAAGACTTTTAAAAAGATTTTGGGGAATTGGAAAAATCGCAGATTTTGCTATTTGCTTTCGTGTTTTCGCCAGTAATCATAGCGAAAAGCCATCCAATAGCCGGCAATTGAGCCAATTGTACCGAAAGCAACCATCTGCAGGGGCGAAATGGCAATGACCGAATTTAAGAAAAAGGTTGTCGGCCATTGTTCAGCAAGATGTTGTAAGATTTCGTGCTTAGCGTAAGTGACTGTAGTAAATGCAGTTATCAGAAAACAGGAGCTTATAGGCCAAATATAGCCGGCATCGAGAAATTTATTGACTATAAAAGCAGCAATCCCGAACGACGTGAACACGGCAAAAGCTATCTGTCCGATATGGGGCTGAGCTACAACGGAGCCTAATTTACTGTCTAATGCGCTGACGTCCTGAGCCAATATTCTGATGCATATTTGAGCTATCAGACCTGAGCCGACTAAGGCAATTACGGCGTTTAAGTAACTATTCCCGTTAGGCTTAGATTTTTCATTTGTTTTAGCCGAGGATTTTGACAGGACTTTCTGACACAATAAGACCCCTGTGAAACCGACAGCGACGACAGCCAGCCAGAAAAGAGAATCCCATTTGAGCGATGCAAAAAGTGCCTGCCGCTGGGCAGCGGTCGGATTTATCTGTATTAAATTAGCCATATTGCCGGAGCGTACGGCCCAGATGACTAAACCTGATGGTGCGGCTAAGATTCCGATTTCCCGGCCGTAGGGCCAGGAAAGAAAATAGGCAATGACTCCTGATAGAAACGCCAAAAAAAGCAAAATGACGGCGTTGCCGGTGCTCATGTAGCCGGCAAGTATGGTGCTAAGCGGGTCAGGTACCGAGGCTAGCGGCCAGCCTAATATACCAATTAAAACTACGCCGACAGCAGCGGCGGCGGCGATTCTCAATTTCATTAACCAGGACAGTTCCATTGTTTCGAGTACCTTAAATTTTGTGATAGAGTAGCATTAAAATAAAAACAGGTCAATGGCATATTTATATTGGGTATATCGTATGATTTGCCGTGCGATGATGAGAAAAATGCATTTCATTTCTGGATGTGAGATTTCCGCTTCTAAGAATAGGTGACAATTTAGAATTTGTTCTCTGTAGTAAGCCAATATGGTGATTATCGGGGATAAACCTGGGGGACAGGGTATATGTTTTGTTGTTGTTTTGAATAAGAAAGCATAAAAATCTTGACATAAAAACCGCTAATTTAGTATAAAAGGATAAACAAAGCTCAAGGAAGGTGTTTGCTTATTTTGAGCGTTCGAGAGATATATTAGTTGTTTTTCAATATTAGCAACTATTATCTGTCTCTGAGGAAGGAGGTAATGTCAGGCCGTACGGAATCTTTGATTTATCATTTTTGTTCTCAACAGGTAAAGGTGCCTGAAACCTGTTTAAGATAATATTTGTTCCGGTGTATGACAAGAATTATAGACAGTTATTTATCTTTAAAGGAGGACTATTATGCGCAGAAAATTGTTTTGTTTGGTTTCTTTGATTGTGGTAATGGGGCTGGCCGGCTATGTTTTGGCCCAAGAGCCTAATGTCGAGATTCCGGACGCGGGAGGGACTCCGCCGGTACTCGATGGTGTTATGGACGAGATATGGTCGCTTTCGACAGAACAGACATTGACCATAACAAAAGAAGGAACCTCACCCGACAATCCCATGGATTGTTCCGGAGGCTGGAGGGCCCTTTGGGACTGGGATTACCTTTACATATTAGTCGATGTCAACGATGAATCGCTTGTACAGGATTCGGGCGCTACTGAGGGATGGAACGACGACCGTGTCGAGATTTTTATCGATGGTGACAATAGTAAAGACTCAACTACTGACGGTGTAAATGACTATCAGTACAATTTTCGCTGGAACAACGGAGAAGTGGAAACACCCGTCGAATGGTATTTTCAGGATTCCGGCATCGACAAATTAGAGGGCGTGGAATATGCGATAGCCACGACCGAGGATGGTTATCTTATTGAAGTAGCGCTGCCATGGTCGACCCTGACAGGTGAGCCTCCGTTGCCGGGTGGATTCGTCGGGATTGATGTAATGATTGACGATGATGACGATGGCGACGGCCGGGACACACAGATTAGCTGGA
>JASFMF010000331.1:0-3615 GCA_050117705.1 Phycisphaerales bacterium | reverse complement strand
GTATCTTGTGGTACAATAAAGATAAACGTCAGATTTTAGGTTATAAGGATGTAACAGAAAACGAATTCTGGACTCGTGGCCATATCCCGGGCAGACCCCTGATGCCGGGGGTAATTATGGTCGAGTCGGCGGCACAGCTTTCGAGTTTCTTTATAAAGCAGATTTATGAACTGGAAGGTTTTATCGGCTTTGCCGGTATAGATTCAGCAAAATTCCGCTCCCTTGTCGAGCCAGGCCAAAGATTATACCTGCTCGGGCATATTACAAGAATAAAACAGCGAAGAGATACGGCTCACGTTACAACAAGCGTACAGGGAGTTGTTAACGGCAACATGGTATTCGAAGCGGTCATTTCCGGAATGAAAGTGTGAGCACTCAAACAATCGCAGGTTTTACAATTTCAATATTCAACTAATAGCCCCAAGGGGATTCGAACCCCTGTTGCCGGGTTGAAAACCCGGTGTCCTAGACCTGCCTAGACGATGGGGCCAACCATGTTTATTCCATAGAGATTGCTTCCACAGGGCATGCATCAACACAAACCCCACAATCAATACAGGCTTCAACATCTACCAATGCCTTCTCAGCAGCCATGCTTATAGCTTCGCTGGGACATTCCGACACACAGGTCTCGCAACCAGTGCATTTCTGTTCATCTACTTTCGCCGGCATCTACAAAACCCTTTCTAAAAAACCAAGAACTCCATAAAAAATTAAAAAAAACATAGTTACTAAACGAAAAACGGAATGTTACAAAATTATGGTGATATTACAACTTATTTTTCCGGAATTTTGGATACAATTCAAAATTTCAGCCAAATCCCGTCTTGTCGGGTTCATATACTATTTTTTCGATATGTTCATATTCATTTACTGTTGCCATCGCTGCTCCGATGCAGGCATGCTCAAAGCCATTGCCATATTACGAACGAGCACGTCCGAGTCGTTTTTCGCCGTCCAATCCACAACCTTATCAAAGTTACCATCAGGTGCCCTGGCCAGCAAATAAACTGCCATCATACGAACCGGCCAATGAGTATTATTCAGATTCTTTGCAACAGCGTCAATCAGCTCATAATCCAGCGGTAAAGAAAGCATCTCGGCCATAGTGTGCACTTTAACAATCCATTCACCATCTGCGAAATTACGCAGCAATCCGGATTCATGTAATAATGCCGACCTTAATAAGGGCTCCATCCAGTCAGCATACATAAACCTGTAAAGCGGTTTACGATTTAACATCGTCTGCTGTTCCCTCAAAAGCCCTGTAAAAAGTTGTGCGGTTTTAATTTTTTGACCAACAAAGCTCTTAGAGATCAGGTTGAAGCGGTCTCTTAGATATTTGCCGGTAAGCTTAATACCGGGGCGCTTTATTCGTACCCTGGTCGGCTCAATATAAGTAAGTTTGTTCATAAGCTGACCACGGTCATCGGCCACCGGGTCAAGATAAAGAATAAACTCTATATCTAAAGATGCCTGGGGGCAGGTCAGAAGAATGTCTCTAAATTCACCTAACATGAGCCTCACAGGAATGGAAATGCTACGATTAGGTTCGATTAGAAGAACGGACCGAAATTTTATAGAAGCTACGTTCTGGATTCTCGTGTTCAAGTCTCCGCTTATTTCGGCATCGATTCTGATGTTACCCTCAAACATAGCACCATCTTTTATTACCAATGGCTCGAAAGACTGGTTCATTAGCTCAACTGTGCCGTTAATTTCGCTGCCGTATGGAAATTCATTGCCCTGTATATTAAGCTCGCCTGATATTGCCTTGTCAGGGCGAGTAAATATAGGAATAAGTGTTCGCCCATAAACATTCCCTAAAGTCGTCAAAACAACATTTGGGTCAACAGGCGGTATATATTGGGCACCCTGCTGTTCTAAAATTTCTTTCGCGCGCTCGGCCGCAAACGAACCAGGATCCTTTGCAATAGCAATATTCAGAGTTTCAATCGCAGAATCCCTATGTCCGTCGGATAGTTGAATCTGGGCCAAAGCTAAATCTGCAATTTGATTGCGTTCATGGCTCACTATAACCGGCCTTGCCCATTCTGTTTGATTCTTCATTACCAGCGCATAAGCTAAAAAAGCACGAGTCTCCGGCGAATTAGGCTCAGTGGAGTAGGCTTTATTCGCCCAGTGCACCGCTTTGTCAGGAAACGGCAGTACAAAAGAATAAAACCAGGCAAGCTCTTTCATACTCACCTGTTGGGAATCATTACTATACAAGACATCTGAAGGATTTTGGGACAACCTTCCTTCAGTCAAATCAGTCGAGTTTCCACTCATCGGTGTTTGAGGAGTTTGTACAAGAAGCTGTTGAGCTTTTTTTTCGGCAGCCTGGAATATCTGCGTCGCCAGTTGGCCGTTGCCGAGTTTCACAGCCGCTTTACCGGCAATGGCTTCGAGACGCAAATCAAAACGCCCCTTTTGCTGAATACGATGGGCAATTTGAAGACACCTTGTCTGACCTCTTTCTGAATTATAGCAACTAATCGCCCAGGGCAAATAAATACGGGCAGGAAGAGGATCAGACGGATAAAGATAGGTAAACAAATCGGCACAATATTCATAAGCAGCGGCAGCAGTTTCGTAAAGTTGCAGCCGTTCCAACTGCTGAGCAAATCTAAGAGCAATATTAATACTCGAAGGATTCTCTCGTATCTCCAACCTCAACCGCTCAAGATATATTTCCGGCCCAATTCGTTTGGGCTTAATTTCCGCGAGCTTCGCAAATGCCAGCTTATTGTATTTATTACTTTTATAAGCCTGAATAAGGTAGGATTCAGCAGCTTCAAAGTCAGTCTCTTCCGCTTTCAACAATCCAAGTAAAGTATATAATTCAGAACTGATAACGTTATTCTTTTCATCAGCAATTGCCAGCATCTGCTCAAGAAATCTTTCCCGCTGCTCACTGGTATCCAGCCGTTGAAGCAGGTACACGATTGCCTTTTTTGCCACTTCAACATCAGCAGACTCATCATTTATGTAATTTGTCAGTAAATTGTACACAAGAGTGGAATGATCCCGCTCCGTGGCCTGACAGGCAAGTTTAATCAACAAGGTACGAACACCTCTTTGGTTATTATCAAGCTTGGCCGCAGCATTTAGAAACACAATCGCCTGTTCGAGATGAGACGCACTAACATCTTCAGAGTTGGCCAGTCCATAGGCTATTTCATAAAACTTATCGCTGACAGACGACGAAAATAACCGGTCAGGCTCGGCCGTACCTATAGTAGAAGTAGCATCGGTTCGACCAATTTCATTTGAATTCGAACCGCCCAAATAGTCTGCTATCGACCTCTGAGCCTGGGCAGAGAGAGGGCGCAAAAAGAAAAGAAGCGCCAAAAATACCAAGAAAGACGTTCCCTTGTGCATTTTTTTCTCCATTAACAGTGCAAAAAAACGCGTTTTGCACTAATATTCTTCGGACAATTGGCATTTGCTCTTTAGATATATAAACGGTTAATTTACATCTCTAAGTTTTTATTACTTAAACTTTTATACTTCAAATCTCAACCGCTTATACCTTGTTCCTGCCGGTAAGCAGAGAAAGCATCTCGATATGCAGTAACTTTGCGGCCAGTATATAGACAACCGCCGACGATG
>JASFMF010000330.1:0-3615 GCA_050117705.1 Phycisphaerales bacterium | reverse complement strand
AGCTCAGAGGCCAACGGGTTTTCCAGGCGCTGCTGGATTGTACGTTTCAAAGGCCGGGCGCCAAAGGCAGGGTCGTAGCCCTCATCCATAATCAGGTCACGGGCGCCATTAGTAAATTCAAGCTTTATATCGCGATTGTTCAGACGTTCAGCAAGGTAACCCAATTGGATATCAACAATCTGGCGGAGGTACTCTTTATCGAGCACGTGAAAGACGATTATCTCATCAACACGATTTAAGAACTCCGGCTTAAAAACCTGTTTCAAGGCATCTTTAACGTGAGCTTCAATTTCCCAGTCTGCGCCGGATTCCTCGCTCAACTGCTGGATACGCTGGCTGGCAATATTGCTCGTCATAATGATAACGGTATTTTTGAAATCGACAGTCTTTCCCTTTCCATCGGTCAATCGCCCATCGTCGAAGACCTGCAGCAGGACATTGAAGACGTCCGGGTGTGCTTTTTCAATCTCATCCAGTAAAACCACAGAGTAAGGTTTACGCCGGACGGCTTCAGTTAATCGGCCGCCTTCATCGTAGCCGACATAGCCGGGCGGTGAGCCGATAAGGCGGGAAACAGAGTGTTGCTCCATAAACTCGCTCATATCGATACGTACCATAGCGTGCGGGTCGTTAAACAGGAAGTCTGCAAGGGCCTTTGAAAGTTCGGTCTTGCCTACGCCGGTCGGCCCGAGGAACAGTAATGTCCCTATCGGCCGATTCGGGTCACCTAATCCAGAACGGCTCCTGCGAACAGCGTTACACAGTGCGGCTACCGCCTCGTCCTGCCCTACTACACGCTTTTGAATCGCCTCCTCCATTTTCATTAATCTTTCACGCTCTCCGCTCAATAACTTCGCCACAGGAATTCCCGTCCATTTTGAGACAACGCCAGCGATGTGCTCTTCGGTCACTTCGTTTCGGATTATTGCTCTGTCGGATTTGGAAAGCTGGGCCTCTTTTTCTTCAAGCTCTTTTTTCAAATTCGTTATGGTTTCATATTTCAGGCGTGCGGCCGTTTCCAGGTTGCCTTTGCGTTGGGCTTCTTCAAACTGATTTTGAGCGTCTTCTATTTTTTCTTTCAATGCTTTTATCTGGTCGATGTCACCCTTTTCACCTTCCCATTGCGCCGTGAGTTTTTTGTCTTTTTTCTGCAACTGTTCCAATTGCTTTTCGGTATTTTTCAATCTTTCCTTACTAGCATCATCGCTTTCTTTTCTCAGGGCTTCGCGCTCAATCTGAAGCTGAATAATCTTTCTGCGAATAGCATCCAACTCGGCAGGCAGTGAATCGTTTTCAATTCTTAGTTTGGAGGCCGACTCATCTATTAAATCTATTGCCTTGTCCGGCAGCCACCGGTCCATTATATAACGATTAGATAAAGTCGCAGCGGCAACAAGGGCCGAATCTGTAATCCGAACACCGTGATGAGTATCATACCGTCCTTTTAAGCCTCGAAGGATGGCGATAGTTTCTTCGACGCTTGGAGGGTCAATCAGAATCGGCTGGAAGCGTCTTTCAAGCGCTGCATCTTTTTCCACATACTTTCGATATTCATCGATAGTAGTGGCGCCGATACAACGCAAATCGCCACGTGCAAGAGACGGCTTTAACAAATTGCCCGCATCGACAGCTCCTTCGGCTTTGCCAGCACCTACGACGGTATGCAATTCATCGATGAACAGTATTATTTCTCCACCGGCAGCGATGACCTCTTTGAGGACGGCCTTTAGGCGGTCCTCGAACTCGCCTCTGAATTTTGTTCCAGCTATCAATGCCCCCATATCCAGAGCAACGACTCTTTTATTCTTCAAGCCCGTAGGGACATCGCCTGTCACTATTCGCTGGGCAAGACCTTCGACAATTGCGGTTTTACCAACGCCCGGCTCGCCTATCAAAACAGGATTATTTTTCGTCCGGCGGTTCAGGACCTGCATACATCGTCGAATTTCCTCGTCTCTTCCGATGACGGGATCGAGCTTTCCCTTTCGCGCCATCTCCAAAAGGTCGATTCCATAACGCTCCAGCGCTTTGTATTTGTCCTCCGGATTCTGGTCGGTTATCTTTTCGGGGCCGCGAATCTCCTTTAAGGCGTTTTCAATCTGCTCGGGCTCAACCGAGTTGAGCCGGAGAATTTCTCTGGCATCGCTTTGTACCGAAGCCAATGAAATAAACAGATGCTCCACACTTAAATATTCATCACCCATCTTATCAGCGCGATTCTGGGCATCGAGGACAACCTGACTGAAGGCAGGGTCAGGCATAAGCTGATTAGTACTTTTGCCCTGCGGCAACTTATCAAGCTCGCCGTCGGTCATCTGCTTAATCCGCGAGACATTAGCGCCAATCTTTTTCATAATCTCAACCGCAATGCCAGCCTCATCGTTGCAAACGGCACTTAACAAATGTAACGGTGACATCACAATATGCGATTTGGCCATCACAATCTGCTGAGCGGTTGCCAATGCTTCCTGGGCTTTTAGTGTAAATTTGTCGAATTTCATATCCTAATCCTTTTTCGGGCAAACGGTATTTCAAATTACAGATACTCCAACATTCAGTTAGTGCAAACAGCGTGCCCAAACAGATTAAAACTGTAATTGTAACAGTAAAAGGCAGTTACGTTTTCTTAACGCTTTGGATATGTGCCAATTTGGCAGGCCTTTTCAACATACCTCAGCTTGAGTGTTTGCAGAGGCAGAGCCGATGTGAATGCGGAGAAAAGTATAGACTTTCGAAGTCAGAGGGTTTTTTACAGAGATTCCGCAAAGATTGATGGATATGTTTACCAGACGTCTTTTGGCAAACGTGCTTTACCGAACCGCAACATAATAACAAGTAATTATTATTTGTTCCGAGCCACCCAACCTGTGTTCACATTGTAAATGAAGTTACCATAGCGGGAACTGATGTACACGGATTCCTCTTTGATTGCAAAAACGGCTTTCACACCTCTCTTTGTTTTGACCTGCGCCGCTCCTGACTGGGACAGCGCATCGTGCAGGTGTGTCCCGTACTCCATAATCTGTCCGTCAGAAAAGCCCGCTCTACGCATCACCCTTACAACATCGTCGGAGCTTAAGGTAAGCACGTTCTGGCTTCTAATCGGTACTATCTGTAAACTTCTATGTGCGCAACTAACCGTACCAAAAGCCAAAAACGCCAGTAACAATAATACAATAATCACGCCAATATTTCTTGGTTTACCACTCATAAACTTCACCAGTGTTTCCTCTTCTTTTTAATACGTCCTCTATCTGATCGAACGTGATAAACTATCCCGAAGCCTGGATTTAAAGTCTCTTTCAATAGGCTGTCTATCCGGCATTCTTCTGCCTCCCGGAGCTATAATTCTACTTCCCGGAACCCTTGTGCCGCCCGCAGGCATTCTTTCCCTGTCTGAAAGCAACCTGTCAGCAGCACCCATTCCACTTTGCATTACCGGAGCCTGCTGGATCGCGGGCTGCTGAGCAAACTCGTTCGGCCGACTGTCAGGTATTATATAAGCGGTAACAAAGACAGCAACCTCCCGGTCAGCCTTTGTGTCGCTTTTATTCTTGAACAGCGCGCCAATTATCGGAATCTTACTAAAACCAGGAACCCCCTGTTTTGATAAAC
>JASFMF010000329.1:0-3616 GCA_050117705.1 Phycisphaerales bacterium | reverse complement strand
TTGCGACTGTGCAATCAGCGACTGGGAGCTTTCACCTCTGAGCAGGACATTTTCCTGCTCAAGCTGCTTGCTCTTATGCAACGCCTGACCAAGCTCAATCTGTGTACGCAAAACCGCCAGCAAACGCTCATTTTTCCATGGTTTTGGAATGAAGTCACTGGCCCCTCTGCGCATAGCTTCCACCGCCAGCTCCACACTGCTCCAGGCCGTCATCACAACCACCGGAAGCATATCATCAACCTGCTTAATTCTCGTAAGAACATCCAGCCCCTGCTCACCCGAAGTTTCACCTCGCACATAGTTGAGGTCCATTAAAACAACATCAAAATCCCGCGCCTTGACAGTATCAATGATTTCAACAACGGAAGATGCCGTCTCAATCTGAAAACTCTCCGGCTTAAGAAGCAAACGCAGCGCCTTTAGTACATCAGGCTGGTCATCCGCAATAAGAATCCTCGGTTGATAAGAAGGCCTTTGAGTATCCGTCATAATAATCCTTAACTACTATACCATTGTTTCTGTTTGCCAGGTAAAACTTAATAATCAGGAGTCATTAATTCCCGGACTTGTACTTCTGTCGAATACACTTCAGATAATTGTAAACCATGGCCCAAATTGGGTAAAGGGAAATTAGTCCGCGGTCGGTGTTTAGCATACCTGAGAAAGAGGCAACCAGAAGTCAGAACTCAATGAGCATTATCAAGATATTTCAACTAAGTCTGAGAACTGCAAGATAAAGCAAGACATTGCTTGCTGCGGTAGATGAGGAATCTATGCCGGCAATTTTCAACCACGTCACCGTAATCCCTATAAAATAACCTACGTTAAAGTAAGTCCCCTACGCCGCCTTAACCTCCAAATGATGGTACAAAAATATGCATCTTTAATTATTGTTCCTTTGCTTCAAGACATTAATCGTTATTCAGAAGAGAACTGACTCAGTAGTCCTTCAGGCACTTCTACGTTATGCTTTTTTGCAACAGCAAGAAAGTCCTCTTCCGTAACCTGAATAATATCGGCACTTAATTCAGCAATCTCATCCTTTGCAGTCACACCCAATAAGCCCATTGCCAGTGGGTATACGTTGAATTGCCTACCACCATATGATGGAGTCTTCCTATTGACCACAAAACCCGCGGCTGTAGGAGCTACCCAGATTGGATGGGCTGTCCAGTGGGGATTCCCTGTCGAGACAATAACGTTCGGATTACCCACAAAGGAAAAGCCCGTAAACTGCATCACGAACGTAGCATTTACAAAACCAGGTGCCGGCCCCTCATTAAAAGGAAATTCATTACTTACGATTCCTGTTATTGTTGAGCCATTTCTTCCAATCATTCCTACATTAGGCATTGGTTACCTCCCTTTTCAAAATATTTTAAATCCATCCTATGCTGCAGTTACTAATATTCGTACAGCATAATCGCTGATTACATAGTCTCTTTCCTGACATAAACATATCAAACCCCAAAGAGACTTAAGGTCAAACCACCAGTAAATATACTTATTCTCGCAATATTTATAGATGCAAAATCGGGGTGATAGGATTCGAACCTACGGCCTCCTGCTCCCAAAGCAGGCGCTCTAGCCAAGCTGAGCTACACCCCGGTTAATTCGGTATTACCAATTGACGTTTATCATCTCTAATGCTGTTTCGAAAAACACCACACGAATCAGGAAAGTTATTCTACATAATAATATCAGAATTGCAATAAAATCCTACTCTGCCAGATGCGTTTAATATGGTGGAATGATTTATAAGTTACTATTGTGGATTCATCACGATAACAGACACCTCGGTCAGAATCTCTAAATCACAGCCAGGCTTAACTGTTATATCCCAAAGCAGAGGATTCGCATCATCTTCTTTACATTGAGCTACAGTTCCAACTATTACAGGTGTACTTAAAAACCCCGGCTTTTTTTGGGCATAAACAACGTCACCGATTTTGACTTTATATTTTGTAGAAACCAGATGGACCTTGGCGGCGTTTCTACCACTACCCTGCATTATCCTGTCCATATTTAAATTCGCTATCTTTACTGGTATCTTGGATAACGGGTCGTTAATTAGTCTGACCTGGGCCGTGCGTCCACCTACTTTAGATATGACCCCGACTACACTCTCATTGGCAAGAACGAACTGGTTCTCAGCCAGACCATCTTCCCAACCCCGACTAATAATCAGCTCACTGCGGAGCGAATTAACAGAAGCCGATATAACATCGGCCAATACAAAAGTCACGCCTTTCCAGACAGGCCTGCTCCGAATTCCGGATAATTTTTCAACCTTTTGACGTTCCTGTTTCAGCCACGCTGTAACATTAGCCAGATGGTTATGGAGCCTGTCATATCTTTCCCGGCTGACAATATCTTCCGGCTTAGACTGTTCCGACGCCATTAATCGAGAGGTGGAAAGTGAAATGTTTCTTCCGATACTTAAAGGCCGCTTAAAAATCCGCACAAATGCGAATTGCAATTTATTTGTCAGATTCGTAGGAGCAAAGAAAAAAATCAGCCCGATTAACATAAACCAGGTCAACAACATTCGCCCGGAAACTTTGGCCGCATTTTTTGGCATAATAGTACACGTATTTTATCTTATCTGCGACGCAGTATAAATTATTCCCATCCATGCTCATTACTGTTCATCGTATCCTTCCACAATTCCAGATTTTCCATATAGACACTGGTGCCACGCGCCACTGAGGTAAGAGGGTCTTCAACTCGAGTTACTTCCAGGCCTGTAGCATTTGCCAACACTTTATCCATACCCCGCAGCAGTGAACCTCCTCCACAAATATGTACGCCGTTATCAATAAGGTCGGCGGACAATTCCGGCTGGGCTTTTTCCAGCGTTGCCGCAACAGCTTCTATAATCATAGCGATAGGGCTTCGCAGCGCCTCACGGACTTCCTCACTCGTTATGATGATTTTTCTTGGCATACCTGAAATAGTATCTCTGCCCGCCACTTCCATAGTCATTTCCTCTTGCAGAGGAACTGCTGAGCCGATTTCTATTTTAACCTTTTCAGCTCTTGCCTCACCGATGAGTAGATTATAAGTCTTCTTTAAATGGTTTATTACCGCCTCATCCATATCATCACCGCCGACACGGATTGATTCGGAAGCAGCGATATCGGCAAGACTCATTATAGCAACCTCAGTCGTTCCGCCACCTATATCGACAATCATCGAAGCAGTCGGCTCGGCGATTGGTAACTTAGCTCCGATTCCCGCCGCCATTGGTTCATCAACCAAAAAGACCTTGCGTGCACCCGCGCGTTCAGCCGTGCCTATAACCGCCTGGCGTTCGACATCGGTTATCCCGCCCGGTACGGCGATAACCACTCGGGGCCTCACAAATCCGCCTTTGCCATGCGCCTTTTTGATAAAGTAAGTCAGCATAGCTTCGGTCACTTCGAAATCGCTTATGACACCATCTTTAAGAGGTCTTATTGCACTGATAGAGCCGGGTGTCTTACCCAGCATCTCGCGCGCAACAGCGCCGACAGCTTCACCGTTATTCAGTACGACATTGGTCCCTTTGCGAACAGCAACTACAGAGGGCTCATTGAGAACAATACCTTTATCGCGAACACAAACCAAAGTTGTA
>JASFMF010000328.1:0-3620 GCA_050117705.1 Phycisphaerales bacterium | reverse complement strand
TACGTGATTAAAGCTGCCACGCCAACAAGATAATAAAGCATTTCAGGAAGAATTCTAACCAGGAACGCGAACAACGGTTTTACTCCGATGAAAACAACAAGATGTTTCAGGCCCGGCTTGCTGAAAGGATATAAAAAAACATCTATAAACCAGGGAAGTTTACGCTGCCCGGGTGATTCGGCTTTTTTCGATGATTTTTTAAAAAGTTCCTCTCCCAAAGTACTGCGTTGGTCGATTTGTTGACTTTGGATTATTTTTTGTTCTTCGATGTTCAGCAAATTTAAATCGTAATCCGAATACTTAGTGCTGGCTTCTTCAGACGCCGGAACGAAGATAACGTCATAACATTTGGGGCATCTGATTTTTCGGCCTGCATATTGTTCGGAAACAGTGGACTCATAGCCGCAGTTGGAACAATAAAATCTGATAAAAGAACCTGCATCGTCCACTTTCAAACCTTCTTCAGAAAGACTGCACTTTCCTCACATTCAAAAACGCCTTCATAGAGCCGTTCTAATAAACAAGACGTCTGGAAGCGGTTTATCTTTTAGCTTAAACCGCTTGCGCAGCTATTTTTTTTCGGGAAAGCAATCTTACGCCCGGCCGGCTAATCGCCCAGCTTTGCGATTACTACTTCGCGAGCTTTGGCAAGAGCATCATCAATCTTTTCGGGCTTTTTCCCTCCGGCCTGAGCCATCTGAGGCCGGCCCCCGCCGCCGCCGTCAATTACAGGTGCAATTGTCTTTATAATTTCACCCGCACTCAAACCCTTCTTCACAAGGTCATTAGTCATACCGGCCAGAAGCGTTGCTTTACCATCTTCATCAAAGCCCAGAACAATTGAAGCTGATTTGGCTTTCTTCTTGAGCATATCAACGGCCTCGCGCGCCTGCTCGATACGTGTGTTGTCCAGCCGGCCGACAATTAGATGAGTATCGCCGATTTTCTTGCAATCTTTAAGAAGCTGTTTTGCCTGAGCCATAACATCGGAGCCAGATGCTTTAGAAGCGGATTTGAGCTCCTTAGAGAGCTTTTTATTTTCCTTTATCAGCCTGTTTACTCTATCAACCAAACTCTCAGAAGGGGCCTTCAGTACTACCGAAAGCTCATCGACAATGTCACTTGCCTTTTCGAGATAGTCGTTAAGGCCGGTGCCTGTCAGCGCGGTAATCCTGCGAACGCCGGTCGAGATACTTTCCTCTTTGATTATCTTAAAACCGCCAATAGAGCCGAGCTTATCAACGTGTGTGCCGCCGCAAAACTCCTTGCTGAAAGCATCCCCAATTCGAGCATCATCTTCAGCGCCGACCGCAACCACTCGCACCTCATTACCATATTTTTCACCAAACAGCGCCATGGCACCAAGTTTTTGCGCCTGGCCTCTTTCCATTACTTTCCAGGCGATAGGCAAATCAGCGATGATTTTTTCTCTGACCAGCTTCTCAACTTTTTTGATCTCTCCCTTTTTAGGCGCTTTGGGATATGTAAAATCAAATCTCAGATAATCCGGACCAACGTAACTGCCCTGCTGTGCGACCGATTTGCCAAGCACCTGCTGCAAAGCCCACTGGAGTAAATGGGTGGCGGTGTGGTTCTTTTTTATCGCGTCCCTGTCTTTGCTTACGATTGCTCTTACATTTTGAAATGTTTCGAATGAACCTTCAACGATCTTACCCTGGTGGATAATACAATTAGCAATTTTTGTCGTATTTTCGACAATAAAACGTGCATCGCCACTTTCTATAACCCCGCAGTCACCAACCTGGCCACCGGCCTCAGCGTAAAAACAGGTCTTGTCGAGAATAAGACCAATCTTGTCGTCAGAGGGAATTTGTTCCGCATCGTCGAAGCCGTTTTCATCTATCCAGCCAATTATTTTTGCATCACAACTGTCTACATGATACTTATCATTATCCTCAGTAGAAGGTAAGACTTTTGTAAGTTTGCCCGACAAAGATGATTGAGACTCTATTGAGCCGGAAAGAAGAACCGTCTTTTGTGCCGCCCTTGCACGCTGGCGCTGCGCTTCCATTAACTCACTGAATTTGGCGGTATCGACTTTCAGGTTACGCTCTCTTGCCATCAGCTCGGTCAAATCAAACGGAAAACCGAATGTGTCATAAAGCTGAAAGGCATCTTCGCCTGTGATAGTTTTATTTCTTGATTTCTGCGCGCTACTAGCGGCGTCATCGAAGATTTCTATGCCCCTGTCGAGCGTCCTGCCGAAGCTCGCTTCTTCCGATTCAATTACCGAAGAGACATAATCAGCACGTTCCCTTATCTCTCCGAACGTATCGCCCAGACAATCTACGACCACCGGCACAAGCTTATAAATAAAAGGCTCGTGCATCCCTAATTCTCTGCCGAACCTTGAAGCCCGGCGGAGTATTCGGCGAATCACATAACCCCGACCCTCGTTCGATGGCGTCGCCCCATCGGTTATCGCAAAAACAAGAGAGCGAACATGGTCGGCTATCACCCTGAAAGCGTTGTCGGTTTTGTTACCCAGTTTAGAGGTATAATTGTGACCCGTGATACCACTGACACTATCGATGATCGGCATGAATAAGTCGGTATCATAATTGCTATTTTTATTTTGCAAAACAGCAACGATTCTCTCGAGACCAGCCCCTGTATCAACGTATTTTGCCGAAAGAGGAACAAGCTTGCCTTCAGGCAAACGATTGAACTGTATAAACACAAGGTTCCAAAGCTCTACGAACCTAGCGCACCCCGCGTTGACCTGACATTTATGACCCGGGACACTTTTCATATCGCACATATCAGCGCCAAGGTCGATATGTATCTCACTGCATGGGCCGCAGGGCCCCGTCTCACCCATTTCCCAAAAGTTGTCTTTTTTCCCGTATGCAAGCACTCTTTCCGCGGGAATCGGCGTGACTTTAGTCCACAAGTTCGCGGCCTCTTCATCTTCCGGCAGCCCATCTGTCCGGTCACCTCCAAAAACCGTCGCCCACAAGCGGGTCGGGTCAATACCCCAGACTTCCGTAAAAAGCTCCCACGCCCACTGTATCGCCTCGGCTTTGAAATAATCATCGAACGACCAGTTACCAAGCATTTCGAAAAAGGTGTGGTGATACGTGTCTTTGCCCACTTCCTCGAGGTCGTTGTGTTTGCCGCTGACGCGCAGGCATTTTTGTGTATTGGCCACCCTCGGATACTGCGGCGGCGTCAATCCAAGGAATATATCCTTAAACTGGTTCATTCCAGCGTTGGCAAAAAGCAGGGTATCGTCGCCGATAGGCACTATGGGCGAGCTGTGGACGAATTCATGGTCCTTGCTTTTGAAAAAGTCTATAAAGCCGCTTCGTATTTGCTTCGCACTTAACATTTAGTTTTTATATCCATTGATTCTTTGATGTCACTGCTTTGGTTCTTCGATTAAGCCCTTGGCAACGAGAACTTTGTTTTTAAGTTCTTCGCATAAATCCTTATTTTCGGCGAGGAATTTTTTGGCATTCTCCCTGCCCTGACCGAGCCGCATGTCGCCATAGTTCAGCCAGGCGCCGCTTTTGGCTACTACCTGACAGTTAGTGGCCAAATCAAGCAAATCGCCTTCGTAACTGATTCCACTGTCGAACATAATATCGAACTCAGTG
>JASFMF010000327.1:0-3630 GCA_050117705.1 Phycisphaerales bacterium | reverse complement strand
CAGAGCATATGAAGTTGTGGGCAAAGACGAATATAAGGTTGCCGCAGAACTCGGTGGGGATTTCATTCTTGAAATTAGCGGGGGTAACTTTTACGGCGACGAGGCGTATGCGCTGGCCTTGCTCTCCGAGGTTACCGGGGATACTGCCTATGCAGATGCTGTACGAGAGTTCTACCTTTTAGTCGATACGTATGAATACATTAGCGCCTACCAAGAAACCGATAGGTCGAATGCAGTATTTTATATTGCGCACCATGCAGTAGCAGCACATAAAGTTGAAGCAGCTGATGCAGGAGTTTGGCGCCAGGCTCTTATTGATTATCTTTCCCTGATTGCTGACGATGTCGCTTACTATCCAGTCATGAGCCTTGGTGTTGCTACGTGGGCACTAGCGCAGACAGGGCCGCTTGATGATACGAAACTCGATCCTTTTTATTGGGGCGATGTAGCGTTAAGTGATTTGCCGGATATTCTTTTGAGCCACTTGGTCATTAATACCACAGAAGGAATCACTGGCACTTTCTACCATAGGTTCGATCATACTGCAGCGGACGAGGATTTTAAGGCCAGCGGTTACACTGAAGACACTGTTTTCGCCGTACTCGGTTTGATGGAAGCCACTACTTCCGAAATTAATTTTGACGAAGAGATTGTGAGTGCACAAGTAATACTGTGCTTACCTATACTTTCCGATGGCATCGTTTATGAACACATTCTTTCATCGACCCTTGAATCCCCTGCATCATACTATGTTTTCGGCGGCGATGTTCTTCGGGCTCTTCAATGAGTTAGTCAGGTTGTTTCTGCCGTAAAGCAATAATAAACCGCGGTGAAGGCACAAGACGCAAAGTTGGTTAAATATAGAAAAAAAGACAAGGAGGTAATTATGAATGAGTGAGATATGTATGGAAGAACTAAAAAGTAAACTAAGTCTTAAGTGTAAAGTTTCTTAGAAGCATTACTTCTGAAAAAGAAGGAGGTTATTATGAGTAAAATGAGTATAGGAAACAAAACAGGGAATCTAAGGTCTAAAGTTTTGTTAGGAGTATTGGTCCTGGCGGTTATGGTAGGACTTAGTAGTGGTTTGTATGCAAGTTCGGCTAATATAAGCGCAGACAATTCGCTATCTGGCCAGACGAGCATCTTCGACCCCTTTAACTTAACAAGAACGGCTCCTGCTACATTACGCACACCGTTTAGGCCGGTTCTGACAAGTAATCTTGGTGATATGAAGACTTTTATACTATTAGGTGAAAAAACAACGTTGATAAAAACTATGCCGACAGTACGCATATCATCTAGGCCGGTTTTGCGTACCTTCTATCGGCCGAGTTTTATATTCTAACTGTAAATCCTGTTTTTCATTAATATATTGTGTAGATAAGTATATGGGATTGGGGGGGTAAGTGTAGGTTTTTACCATAACCACAATAATTTCGTTGGAGGAATAGGCAGGAAAATTGAGATTTAGAACAGACGATTAGCTCAAAGAGATCGAAATATGAGACTTCAAGGAGGAATTCTCGAATATTTAAGATATTCAAAGCCTAGCGCAGTATATCATAAGTTCTGCAGCTATGCCGTCATTTCGACCTAAGCGATGCGTAGTACAAATATGAAGTGGAGAAATGAGTTTTGTATTTACGGTGTATCTGCGGATAGTGGTAGCATTTGTAATGCAAGTGTCGGGTGAGGATATCGGCACTTAGTGCAAAGCGTAGCGTTTGGTGGAGGTGTATAAAAGTGAACTTCGTGAAATATAATTATCTTTTTGTACGTATATCAAAAAATCAAGCCTTTTTTCGTCTCTTTCTGGCTTTATTATTAATCTACTTATTAGTTGGATGCAGCGACAATATAAGTTTGCCCTCTGTATCGCAGTTGGTTGAGTTCGAAAATGCTGGCCCTGCAGACCCTATAGTGGATATGGGCCGTATGGTGAGAGCCAAAATAGGCGGAGGGGCCTATCGCGTTGTACCTGATGATGTGTTGGAACTGACCATGCCAACCATATTGCGAATCGTCACAGCCGAAAGTCCCAATGTTACAGAACAGATTACTCCGTATGTATGCCGGGTTAGTGAAAAGGGTACTATCGCACTTCCGGTGGTTGGTGAAATCGATGTGGAGGGAAAGTCGCTGGCTGAGATAGAATCAGCTATTATTGATATCTACTACCCGAAGTATGCCGTAATTCGCCCTCCTGTATTTGCCCGCGTGCTCGAGTATAAAACGGCCAAGGTTTCCATTACTGGTGCAGTTAATAATCCGGGAGTCTACGAACTGCGCAGTGACAAGAAGTCTCTTGTTTCGCTTCTCATGGAGGCCGGGGGTATAATCGATGAAGGTGCGGCTCTTATTCGGATAATTCGTTCTAATGAAATTGTCCAAGATGATGCAGAGACCCTCAAAGATGAGATCGGGGATACACTAGACCATATGCTTCGATTGTTAGCTGAACGAGCGCAGAAACAAACGGACGAAGTTGTAGCTCCTGCGACTTATCCAGAACACAATAAAATTAAAATACGACCTGCCTTCGAGCAAATAACTCCACCAAGCACCGAAGGTCGATTCGTTATGAAGCAAACCTCATTTTCAGATGAAGTTCCGGAAAAAAATCCAGAACTTCGTAGAAAAACTAAGCCAGGGAAAACTCACCCCCCCAAATCAATTGTTTTGCCAGTCAAGGGATATAATATCCCTTTTGCTGATGTTGCTCTACAAGATGGTGACAGTGTGATAGTTGAACGATTAGAACAACCGTTGATTACTGTCATTGGATTGGTTAACAATCCCGGCAACTTTCTATATCCGCCAGGTGTTCAGTACAACCTTATGCAGGTGCTGGGTTTTGCGGGTGATTTGAACTTTGTTGCTGAACCTCACTACGCCACTATCTATCGTCTAAAGCCAGATGGAGAAATTGTCAGCGCGGTTTTCAAAATTATCGAGGACTCAAAGCTGACAGAAGCTTTAAGCACAGTGATAAAGCCTGGTGATATAATTGCTATAGAACAAACGCCCAGAACGCGTACAAAGCTATTTCTGGATAGAGTATTCAGAATCAATTTCGGCACATATATACGCATGGAAGATGCTTGGGAATAAGAATAAACAAAACGTATTCGACCGGGGGGAACAAGGAAGAATTAATTGATAAACAATCATAAAAATATAATAAAGGCAGAACCACATAACTCGTACTTACAGATGCAGCTAGCAGCCGGCTTGATGTCCGAGAGCTTGGTGCAAATTATATTGCGCAGCCGTTGGATCATATTGCTTGCTACAGTTGTGACTCTGGGGGCAGCTTTTGTTTATATTACCAAAGCTACGCCCATTTATACCAGCACATCCAGGATATACGTCGAGCAGAGCGGCCCTAGGATACTAACGGAGGCCGAAGGTGTAATGACGCAATCCAAGAATTATCTCTATACGCAGGCCGAACTGCTAAGATCTACCCCCATACTTTCTTCTGCCCTCGAAACGGCTGGTGTTAAGCGGATGAAGATTTTTGATTCGGTCGATAATCCGATTGCCTACCTAAAGAAAAAAGGGCTTATTGTCTCTGTGGGAAAGAAAGATGATATTATCAGTATCTCGTCTGATTCTCCCGATCCAATT
>JASFMF010000326.1:0-3630 GCA_050117705.1 Phycisphaerales bacterium | reverse complement strand
CAAGTACTTATGCCAAGTCGAATACATCATATGGTATAGCACCAAAGTAGTACCATTAAAACGTGTAATCTTATTTAACAATAATCATTCTGAAATCAAATACACAAATATTCTCCTCCCTGAAGTTACCAGTTGGATGTCTTACTATTATATTCCTAATCGGCTCTTAGGCAAGTGCTTATTTCATGTAAAAACAAAAATTGAAAAAAAATACAATTAAGCCTTCGGAGTAGATAAAGTTAGCTAAATCTATATATACTCTTGAATGTCAACATTTTGTTAAAAAACATATATTTTTACGTTATCAGCAATCATCCACCCCGGCATAAAGAACCAAAAAGTTGTCTAAATTTGCCCTTTTTTCTTGATAGCGAAAGAAATAGTCCTATAATTCATGCTTAGGTAAGTGTATACGTAGATTGAACAATTGAGTTACATGAAACTTTATAGTAGCTTTTATCTAACCACACAACTGAAGCGGAACGGATTCTCCTAATTTTTACTCCCTATGGATAAATATACAATAAAATGTGTAATGTTATGGGACCAAGAAAAGGGGTTCATACACTCAGATGGATTGTTAAGAAAAACAATAAACATCTTACTATCTACAAAAGAATTAACAATTCACTTAAACCTTATCTCTTATAGAGATACTATGAATGTGATGTCTTTTTCACAACTTCATTATAATTAAGTTAATCTTACCTGTTATTACGATAAATGACCATTCAGCAGAAAGGTGTTAGTAGACTCAAATAAAATATAGACTAATTTGCGATGGCGGATTTATTTTGTAAATTTTAATTGAGCGCGGATGCTTTAAAAAATGGGGGGGGCAGAATTATGCTCACAGGTAAATCAGAAAATCCAGTAATATCATCAGCTAAAAGAAATAGTACTAAATATCGACTTCATTTGATGATATTGTGCTTGACATTAGCTATTAATGTAGCCTTGCCGGATTTTTGTTCGACAGCAACCTACGGAAATCCGATACTGGCGCCTGGTTCCGGATTTACAGGCTTAACATCGGAACCTGGGCCGATTGGAACATCAGGGCAGGGATATGACGCTAAGGCTATCGCACGATGGGATGTGGTACCATACCAGACATTTAACGACACATTTCATATTGGTGTTGTTGCCTTTCATATGATTGGGATTGACAGAGTAGAGTTTTCCGTTGATGGCGGTCCTTGGCATAATGTCAGTGAGATGACATCAAACCCTCGTACCGGCGTTGTCGAATACTGGGCGACACTCGAAGCAAGTGATTTCTCTGATGGCCTTATTGAGGTACGAGCAATTGCATACCCGACAATCGGACAACCACGATTATTAGACTCTCTGTATTTATATGCTAATGCAGGAAATACCCTGCCAATCGGAAATACCGTATATATAAAAACTACCGGCAACGATTCCAATAACGGAAGTATGTCTTCGCCGATGCGCACAATCACCAATGCAATTGATGCAGCCGGTGATGGAGGAAAGGTTATTATACTTGATGAAGGGCTTTATGAGCTTCACAGCACTCAACAACGAAGAGCATTCTTTTTTCGCAATGAAAGATACATCACGGTTGAAGCATCTGCTGGCTTAAATAGAGATAATGTTATTATAGGCTGGCCCATAAGGCAACAATCCCGACCAAAGGTAGGAAAAATGCACTTTAAAGGTGTATCATTCGATTTTAGCACTATCTCCCAATATTATCTTGGTGGTTATGTGTGGTTTGAAAAGTGTAGATGGTTTCAATCCGATGGTTGGGCCACAAGCTACTCTGACCTAAGGATTCCGGTTCGCAAAGCTGGCGATATATATATAACAGACTCTTTAGCGGAAGATATGATATATGGATTTGTTAGTGCGAAGCTTGTCCGCAACTCCACTACTCAGAAGATTTCTGGAGATGCATATCAAAACTCACAAATGGTCTTAAACTGCCGTGCCGTTAATATTAATGGCGATATATTATCGCACCATACCGATATTTACCAAATATGGGGCCAAAATGAAAATTTCATTGTCTACGGGCTTGATACAGATAACATTGTAAAAACCCAGTGTATGTTCCTTGACCATGATAATTCAAGCCATATAAACTACGCCTTTGTAAATATTTACTTTGATTGCTTCGACCCAGGCGGTTCACCACCTCATACACAATTCAATGCAGCACATAACCACGTTATATTCAGGAATGTAAGATGGCCGGGGCAACAGATCTCATTTAGAGATGATTTCGCCGGAGAGAAAAAGTTCACCGCCAATAATGTCATATTTGAAAACTGCGAACTTTATCCTGAAAATTACGATAGATACGTTCTTAGGAAATATTCTTGGGGCAGAGGAACACCTGAAGGAGTCACGTTTGACAATTGTTACCCATCAACAGGAAGCGCCTCGCCTGTACTTGACGCAATCGGCAATAAGTTCATAAATGAAAATTCTACTTTGACCTTCGATGTAAACGCCACCGACCCTGAGGGCGCGTCAGTCGCTATTTACAACAAAGGACTGCCAAGCGGCGCGACGTTCTCTAATTGGACATTCAGTTGGACGCCGAGTTACTACCAAGCCGGCGATTACGAGGTTACATTTACGGCAAGTGATGGTCGAAACTATGATTCTGAGACAATCACTATTACAGTAAATAACGTTAACCGACCCCCGGTGCTTGATGCGATTTCTGACCGATCGGTTAATGAAAACGCTCTTTTGAGCTTCTCGGTCAATGCAACTGACCCCGATGGCGAGGCAATAACATACTCCGTAAGTGGCTTACCTACGGGAGCTGTATTTGCCGGACAGACATTTACCTGGACGCCGAGTTATATACAAGCAGGCAGTCACAATATAAAGTTCACTGCAAGCGATGGTATGGCTGAAGATTCCCAGGTAATGACAATTACCGTAAACAATGTAAACATAGCTCCGGCTCTTACTTCCATAGGTAACAAATCTGTTTATGCCAGCCAGCTTTTAACTTTTTCAGTACACGCGACGGATTTCGATGGCGGCTCGATAACATATTCAGCAACCGGCATGCCCAGTGGTGCGACATTCGCCAGCCAGACCTTTAACTGGACACCAAACTCCAGCCAAGCAGGCACACATGATGTTACTTTTATTGCAAATGATGGTGAAAACCTGAATTCTGAAACAATTACTATTACTGTCGATATAGATACTCTGGCGCCGACCGTCACTAATTGCTCTCCCAATAACGATGCAATACAAGTGCCTTTGAACAATATTATAAGTTTAAGTATCACCGATGCCGACACGGGCGTTGATGCCGATTCAGTTACAATTAGGCTTAACAGCAATATTATATACACGGGCGATACAAACCATTATAAAAGCTCGAATGGTAATTGTCACAGGAAAGGTACCACGGCTAATTATACATTCATTTACCAATCAAATGAAACGTTCGATTACGATCAGACAATGGCTATCACCGTAAATGCTACTGACATAGCAGAAAATTCAATGACAGAGTATTCATCTTCCTTTGCCACTGAGATGCGTGCATTTGGTAAGAACAAAAGAATCAATTCTGCTACAAAACTCGATAGTGACAAACCTGTGACTGTATGCGACAGCAATGGAAATATC
>JASFMF010000325.1:0-3643 GCA_050117705.1 Phycisphaerales bacterium | reverse complement strand
GAATTCTTTTTAGTGCTGTGGGATGTCCCATGTTGTCTCATTCTTGTATTTCCCCCGAGTTTGCCATAGACACAAATCAGGTATTTTCCGAAGTTAATTCAAAACGAAGATTTGACGAACAAGTCTAAAAGCATTTTTAAGTGACATAGACTGAATAATATTTGGTTATGTCACCGGGGACATAAGAATTAAATCTGTTCACAAATAAAAAGATAACCGGCCCTTTCGGACCTTAAGCGTAAAAGACTGAAGAAGATACAAAGACTTGCCACTAAAACCCGCTTTTCCGCAGTGGATTCAGTTATTTGTTCATAGCTCTTTGATAAGTAGTGTAAAGCTTAGTTATTGTATGAAGCTTTTGTTATTAATGGAAAGTACCGCCAGTCCTCGTTAATACGTAAAACTGTTAAAGCCCTGTCAAATACGAACAGTCCTGGATTGATGGTACTTTAAAACGCTGTGAAATAGTACCGATGCCTGATTCACCCTGAAAGGTCATCTTTGTCGAAGGTTGTTGGTGACTTACTGAGTTAAAAGGGATGTTGGTGTTATTTCTCAGCGTATTTATTTTTTTGACTAACCAATTTTAGTATTAACTGTTTAAGGGGATTTTATTATGGCTGAAGCAATAGCTCAAACAGAGCAATCACATAGGGTGATGCTTGAAAAGGAAGGTAAATATCTTACCTTTGCTCTGGCCAATGAGGAGTACGGGCTGGAGATTCTGAAGGTTCGTGAGATTATCGGCTATATGGAGATAACTGCTGTTCCTCAGACGCCAGCTTATGTAAAAGGCGTTATCAATCTGAGAGGACAGGTTATACCGGTAGTCGACCTTCGGGCAAAGTTTGGTATGGAGACCTCTGATATAACCGACGAGACCTGCATCATTGTTGTAGAAACAAGTCAAGGTGACCACAAATTTAGCACCGGTATTGTGGTTGACCATGTAGAGGAGGTATTGGACATAGCCGGCGAGGATATTGAGGAGGCGCCTCAGTTCGGCTCATCGGTCAATACAGATTTCATCCTCGGTATGGGCAAGATAGGTGACAACGTCAAGATTCTGCTTGATATCGATGAGGTGCTTTCAAGTGTAGACATGTCTGCCGGTCAGTATTCAAACCAAATTCATAATGACCGAAGCTCCTGGTCTGCGCCTGAGCAAAGACAACAGGAGCAACCTCAGGCAGAGCAACCTGGCTCTGAACAGGCTTAGCAGGGACAATCTCAAGCCTAACATATGGACGGGTAGCAGGGGGACGGACCTCGTCAAATTTGTGCAGATGGACTTAGAATTAAGATTTAAGTTAGATAACGAATTAAAAGAAATTACCGGAGAACTATATCATGGCAAAGAAAAAAACAGGAACTACATCAAATAAAGGGCACAAGTCGGGTAGTGCACAGGCTCAGTTAAAACACTGGGAGAAAATTTTCTCCAGCATGGCCGCCTCGGTGTTTGTTACGGACCAAAACCTCGTTATAACTTACATCAACGATGTGGCGCTCAATGCCCTGGGCTACAATCGTGATGAGGTTGTCGGCAAGATGACCTGCGGCGACTTTTGTAAGACGCCGCTGTGCGGAACATCAGACTGTACGATTAAGAACTGTATGAAGACCGGCAAGCCGATATACGGCGACACCTATGCGACTAAACGTGATGGTACACAGTTGCCCGTAACCGCTCAGTGCTCAGCAATGTTTGATGACGATGGTAACCCGATTGGTGGAATGGAAGTTATTGGCGACCGTACCGTGGCTGAAGAGGCCAGTTACAGAATGGAAAACATCCTCAAGAGCGTCGGTGCGCCGATGTTCGTTACTGACAAAGACCTCGTTATCCAGTCGGCTAATGATGTGATACTGAATGCCCTGGGGTATTCGCGTGATGAGGTTATCGGTAAGATGACCTGTGCCGATTTATGCAAGACCGAGATATGTGGCACTCAGAATTGTACCATCAAGAACTGCATGAGAACAAAAGAGATTATTACCGGTGAGGTCGAAGCGACTACACGTGACGGCAGAAAGATACCGGTTCTGGCTGTTTGTTCGGCGCTGTTTGATAAAGACGGTAATCCTTACGGTGGTATGGAAGTGATTGTCGACCAGACGGAGCAGAAAAGCACGGTTAAAGAAGTCACTCGTTTGATTGAAGCGGCGAGTGCCGGCAAGCTGAATGAGCGTGCTGAAATCGGCGATGCAAAGGGCGATTATAAGCTCATGCGTGAAGGTATCAATCAGCTTCTCGAGGTCGTTGATAAAGCTCTGATTCAGGTTAACGAAGCAGTCGAACAGGTTTCTGCTGCAGGCCGGCAGATTTCTGCATCGTCACAGACTCTGGCCGAAGGGTCAACCGAACAGGCAGCGTCTTTGGAAGAGACATCCAGCAGCCTGGAAGAGATGGCTGCTATGACCAAGCAGAACGCCGACAATGCCCAGCAGGCGAACTCTCTGGCTTCAGAGGCAAGGAAGGCTGCCGATACCGGCACCGATGCGATGCAAAGAATGAACTCTGCTATCAACGAGATACAGAAAAGCTCGGATGAGACAGCCAAGATTATCAAGGTCATCGATGAGATAGCATTCCAGACAAATCTGCTTGCCTTGAATGCTGCGGTTGAAGCCGCTCGTGCCGGGGAAGCGGGCAAAGGCTTTGCAGTTGTCGCTGAAGAGGTCCGCAACCTTGCGATGCGTTCAGCAGAGGCTGCCAAGAACACCGCTAATATGATTGAAGAGTCAGTCAAGAACTCCAAGAACGGTGTTGATATTGCCACCGAGGTGGGGAAGGTTCTTGAAGAAATAGTCCAGAGCGTCGGCAAGACCACTGACCTTGTCAGTGAGATTGCTGCTGCTTCACAGGAGCAGGCACAGGGTATCGACCAGGTAAATACTGCAATGACCCAGATGGACAAAGTAACCCAACAAAACGCTGCTAACGCCGAGGAATCTGCCAGTGCTTCTGAAGAGCTTAGTGGACAGGCAGAATCATTACGTAATTTAGTACAAGAGTTTACTTTAAGTAACACTGGTGTGCACGGTCAGCAATTTGATTATAGAGCTCACCACAGTAATGCTCACGAAGTTCATGAGCAATCGAATAAGCAGAATGGATTGGCCAAGTCTGACCAGGCGTTTCACAAAATAGCCGATAGCTCGAATAATAAACAAGCATGCGAGCAAACTGCAACAAAAAAGGCCGCAAGGAAGGCTATCCCTCTGGAAGGCGATGAAAATACTAACTCAGATGATTTTAGTGAGTTCAGCGGCTAATTAAAAACTATGGAGAGAATAGTTTATTAATAGTTCCTAGCCAGAACGTATTGCTCCGGGCGGATTACGTTGTGTCCGCCCGGAGTAATCATTTTAAAAGGGGCTTACATTGAATTAATATAAGCCCCAAATTAATACCTACTTTTTCTTACGTTAATCCTTATTGCCAATTAAAATCGAATCATTGTGCAGGTTCCGGCTCTTGCTCAGGTTCAGGAGGAGGATACAAACGAATATCATCGAAGTACATCAAACCTGAACCGCCAAGCTGAGGGTTACTTCTGTCGCCGAAACCAATACCTATAGAACCAACACTGGTAAGATTAATACCCTGGTCTGCAAATCTCTGCAGGTCGATATTCCA
>JASFMF010000324.1:0-3650 GCA_050117705.1 Phycisphaerales bacterium | reverse complement strand
TGGGGTCCTGACTGTTTTTCTCTCCATAGAGTTCGTTAAATTTATCAACCGCGGTATCCCAGCCCTCTTTCTTTGCCAGTTCAATAAACTCTTCCGCTCTTCTTTTCGTAATGTCCGTAGCAGCAAGTTTTTTGTAGTCCTCCACGACTTTTTCTCTTACCGAATAAACATTATCTTCCGCATCTGCCTGGTTCGGGTCGAATTCAATAGGATTTATACTAAAAGTTTGGTCTATACTTTCCGGCTCAGTGGCCTTTATAGTTTTAATTATCCTGACAATGGCCATTACCTGCCCTGAGACGTCCCGGCGTCCACCCCATGCCGAACCACGAAAGTCTTTTAGCGGCCCTATACTTCTGTAGATTTGCGGCTTTGGCGCATCATAAAGCCCAAGTTCGGTAACAGATAAATCGTCAATGGCAAAGATAATTTGAGCTACCGGGATTGGATTGCGCCCGTAGCCCTCTAAATATAACCTCGCAAAATACTCATCGGCCTGCACATCAATAGGGCTGAGCAGCCCCGTTTTGCCTCGATACAGCTTGACATTATGCTTACGGCTCAGCTGCTCGGCTATGGCTTCATAATCGCCGGCATTTTCCTTTAACCAGTCAACAGTCATATCAGCAGGCTCTATTTCCACCTCTTCCACGCCGCTTTCGGCAAGCGTTTTAGCTTCCTGTAATATTCTGTTGGCGGTGGAATTGATTCTGTCTTTCAGAAGCTGTTCTGAAATTATATCTGTCACCTCGGCATAAGTTTTAATTCGACTGGTCATCGGCGAGTTCGGGTCATTCGGGTCACTTCTGATCTGCTCAGCGAAGTCCTGTTCTCTGCGTCTGTGGTAATAGTTTTCCTTTTCTTCGCTTGTCGGAGGCTTTACCAGCGGCGAAACATCATCCAGCCTGACAGCTATGTATTCCAACTGAACTCTGTTCGGCAGCTTGTAACCGAAACCATACGGATTTTCCTCGCTTACCTCACCGGCGGTGAACTTCTTGTATTTCTCAAAATGCTCAAGGACTTTCTCCTCATCGGGCTGAGCTTCGTCTTCGACAAACAGCGCCGAATCGAATTCGACTAATTCAGCACTCATACCTTCCCGCTCAAAGGCAATAGTTTGTGCCAGCTGGGAGTTTGTAACTTCCTCATTTGAACAAATCATTTGGGAGTACTGCCATACCGCCAGCAGTTGACCAAACATTTCCAGTAACTGGTGTTCCGGGATGCCGTACCTGTTCATTAAGGCCCCCATTAGCTGTGGATACGTCTGTCCCTGGAACAGTTTTGGTATAATCTGTCCAAGTATCGAACCGGCCTGCTCATTTGGCAGCTTAATACCGGCAAGCCGGGCTTCGGTTTTAAGCAGTAACCAATATAGTGAAGGTGTCGTACGTCTGTACATATCATTTATTTGTTTATCGCCTACCCTGAATCGGTTCGTTCTAATCGCACGCCTTATACGGTCGAGAAATTCCGGGGAAGTGCGCTGCTCGGCAAATAACAGCTCGCTCAAAAAAATACCGTTCAAGTCCTGGCTCCTTAGGAAGTCATTGACTCGCAGCGTTCTGAGTATATCCAGCTCCTGCCTGGCCGTACCAAGGTCGACGTTTGTTATTCTCTTATTGTCTGAAAAATAAGCGACTGTTTCTATATTTCTTCGGTTAAGTTGTTGGAGCAAAGTACCGCCACCAATGAATATGAACATAATCCCGATGACAACAACAGCCATTACTTTCTTGTTATTTTTTCTAAACCATCTGACTAAACTCATATATTTTACTCCAAATCAAATTCTAAAACCTTGTGAGTTTAGCAGATAGCGCAAACTTTGCAAGAAAAATAGCACTGGCCGGGCTTATGCCATTCAGGGATTCCAAACCAGCTATAGATACAAATTCTTTGAAATCCGTCGTCGATAGTCTTATGATAGAAAAATAATGACAGGCAAACAGAAAATTTTTTCTCAAACCAAGTCGGCACGAGCCTTCGCCGAGGCGTGTAAATATCTGCCGGGCGGCGTGAATTCACCGGTGCGGGCATATGGAGGCGTTGATGCAGGCCCGGTCTTTATCGCAAAAGCTAAAGGCTCAAAAATCTATGATATTGACGGCAACGAATACATTGACTACGTAGGCTCGTGGGGTCCTATGATACTCGGACACGCTCATCCGAAGGTATTGAAGGCCGTTGCCGATGCAGCAGAAAATGGCACATCTTTCGGCGCTCCGACATTATCCGAGACCGCCTTAGCCCAAAAAATAGTCGCCGCCTTCGATTCCATCGAAAAAGTCCGGCTCCTCAGCAGCGGCACAGAAGCGGTAATGACCGCCATCCGCCTTGCCCGGGGATACACAAAAAAGGACCTGATAATTAAAATGGCCGGCTGCTATCACGGACACAGCGATTCGCTGCTGGTTGCCGCAGGTTCAGGTCTTGCCGAGGGCGCTATCGCTTCGAGCGCCGGCGTGCCCGAGTCGGTTGCGAAAACAACCATTGTAATTCCATTCAACGATATTAACGCGGTAAAGACTGCATTCGAAAAATACAAAAGTAAAATCGCAGCGGTTTTAATTGAGCCTGTCGCCGCAAACATGGGCGTGGTGACACCTATTGACGGATACCTGCAATTGCTTCGTGACTTATGCAGTCGAAACGATTCGCTTTTAATCTTAGACGAGGTGATAACCGGCTTTCGTTTGGCACTCGGCGGAGCGCAGGAGCTTTTTAACATAAAAGCTGATATTACCTGTTTGGGAAAAATCATGGGAGGGGGTCTGCCCGCCGCGGCAATCGGAAGCCGAGCTGAAATTATGAATATGCTCGCACCTCTCGGGCTGATCTATCAGGCGGGGACTCTCAGCGGTAACCCGCTTGCCACAGCGGCGGCAAATGCAACACTGAACATACTGGCAAACGAAGATTGTTATCAACAACTCGAATCCTCATCGGCATTATTGGAAACAGGCTTGTCCGATGCCGCCCAACAAGCCGGTATTGCCGTCACAATCAATCGAATCGGCTCGATTATGAGCTGTTTCTTCACAGACAAAAAAATAAGAAATTTTTCCGATGTAAAATCGACTAATATAAAAAGATTCAAAAAATTCTTCGCCCTGATGCTGGAACGTGGAATTTATCTGGCCCCAAGTGCTTACGAGGCGATGTTTGTCTCATTGGCACACGATAAAACCGATATTATCACTACAATCGAGGCGGCCAAAGAAAGTTTCCACAAGATGAATACAGAGTAATAGCAAAGAAAACAAACAAAGAATAAAGTCTGTTTTCGACCAAGAATCTCTTGCATTTAGCTCAATTATATGGTAAAAATATAGTTTATTAGTGAGGGGTATCCGATTTAATAGGAGATTTTAAAATGAACGAACCAATTGGTCAGAATAGCCTGCTGGACACCACCGACTGTCTCGAGGCGGTAGGAGTATTCAGAGGGTGGAAGAACTTTTTGTTTATTATTTTAGTTTTAGGTCTTCTGGTATCACAGGCATGCTTTTGGGTTGTAAACACAGGCCTAATCACTGCAGAGAAATGCCCCATGGAAAAATCCGTTAGTAGTGAGCCTGCCGTTGCGGCTGGAAGCACCCGTGACAATATGCAGGATGTCAATGATGCCGCGAAACTGGTGGCCG
>JASFMF010000323.1:0-3661 GCA_050117705.1 Phycisphaerales bacterium | reverse complement strand
CCGGATACGCAAAAGAAGCTGGAGATACTCAGCACCGATGCACAGTATGATTTAGCATGTGCGTGCAATACTAATAAAGACCAGGGGCGCAAGCGGAGCAGCGACGGAAAATGGATATACCCTGTAACTCTTCCAAATGGGGGAAAGAGTATACTATTTAAGACCTTGCTTTCTAATGTGTGCACGAATGACTGCAAATACTGCCCGCTTAGAGAGCAAATGGACATCCGCAGGTGCAGTCTTGGGATTGAGGAGACGGCCAGAGTTTTTCTGGATTATTATAATCAGCGAAAGGTGTTCGGATTGTTTCTCAGCTCCGGCGTTTTAGGCTCCGCTGATATGACAATGGACAGGCTCAACGGCATAGCAAAACTGCTGCGAAAAAAGCACGGGTTCAGAGGGTACATTCACTTAAAGGTTATTCCCGGAGCGAGCGATGCGGCGATACGAGAGGCGATTTCGTTAGCTGATGCGGTTTCACTGAATATCGAGACGCCGGGTGAAAAAAGGCTGGCACAGGTAACGACAAAGAAAAGATATATTCAGGATATTATCGAGCCGATTAAGCTTATCAGCAGGCTCACTGCACGCGGCTCAAAATATGAGAGGGTCAAACAGACAACGCAGTTTATTGTCGGGGCCGCGGACGAATCTGATACGGAAATCGTCAAATATATGTATGGTTTGTATGACCGGCTGAAATTGAACAGGGTCTATTTCAGTGCCTACCAAAAGGGATTGGGTGATGAGTCTATCGATGGTGAGCGGATTTCAGAAGGTGAGCCGACCGATGTTCTTATGCGGGAGCATCGGTTGTATCAGGTGGATTTCCTGCTCCGTAGATACGGCTTTAAGGAATCGGACATTGTATTCGAGGAAAACGGGCGTTTGTCTTTAAGTATCGACCCGAAAGAAGTGTGGGCGCAGAATCATCCTGAGATGTTTCCCATAAATATCAACAGGGCGTCGAGATTTTCACTCTTGCGGGTGCCCGGTTTTGGGCCGGTGACGGTTAAGCGTATATTAGAGCAGAGGAAATCCGGAAGAATAAGACGTATGGAGGAGGTGGGGAAGGTGGGAGTCAGGCTGGAGAAAGCAAAAAAATATCTGTCATTCTGAGGATTTTCATTGTAGAACAGTCGCTTAGTTATATAATTCTCTGGCTAAATGCTAAAATACAGATTTTATAATCACACCTATTGAAAGGAGGCTTGGATGAGCGGACTTGTGCCTAATAAGGTATTTCTTACAAAGGGTCTTGGTGTACATAGGTACAAATTGAAATCTTTCGAAGAAGCGCTTAGACAAGCGGGCATAGCGCAGCAGAATTTGGTGCAGGTATCATCAATTTTGCCGCCGAAATGCAAGATGATAAGTAAGGAAAACGGGCTTAAGCAATTGACGCCCGGCGAGATATGCTATTGTGTGCTGGCACGGTCCGACACGAGTGAACACGGCCGCATGGTTGCTTCCTCAATAGGCGTTGCTGTTCCGAGAGACCGCGACCAATGGGGGTATCTAAGTGAGGTTCATAGCCATGGAATGGACCAGCGGACGGCGGCGGATATGGCTGAGGACCTGGCGGCGGAAATGCTTGGTACTACTTTGGGACTGGAAGTTGACCCGAATCAGGCGTGGTCTGAAAAGGAGCAGGTCTATAAATCCAGTGGTCTTATTATCAGGACATCCAACGTGACCCAAACGGCTCGCGGCCAAAAGGAGATGTGGACAACCACGGTTGCGGTTGCAGTGTTTTTGTTTAATAAGACATAAGTAGGCATCTGGTATGGGAAAAGCAGCCAATTTCGGTGATTTGCCGGAGGAATATTCCGCCAAAGCGAACGCAGCAGTAGTGATAATTCCTGTTCCTTACGACCACACAAGTACGTGGATTAAAGGCGCCGATAAAGGTCCTATGGCGATAATCGAAGCTTCCGCACATATGGAGCTCTATGATATCGAGACCGATTCGCAGATTTATCAAAAGGGAATATTCACGGCTGAAGCTGTAGATAATGAGCAACTTTCTGAAAGGATGGTTGAGGAGGTTAGAAAGCAGGTTCACCATAATATCGAAAGTGGCAAATTTGTAGTAGTTGTCGGAGGAGAACACTCGGTTAGTATCGGTTCGATACAGGCGCATATTGCAAAAGATAAAAATATAAGTGTTTTGCAGCTTGATGCCCATTGTGATATGAGGGATGAGTACGAGGGCTCTAAATACAATCATGCATGTGTTATGGCCAGAATTAGCGAGCTGTGCCCGATTGTGCAGGTTGGTATAAGGAGTATGGATGCATCTGAAAAAACGGCTGTAGATGAAAGTCGCATCTTATATGCAGGGGAAATCTACAGGAGCGATAACTGGATAGAAAAAGTAAAATCTAAATTATCAGATAAGGTTTACCTTACAATCGACCTTGATGTTTTCGACCCGTCGATAATGCCCTCTACCGGAACTCCGGAACCCGGCGGCTTATTGTGGTATGATGTGCTGAGATTGCTGAAAGCTGTAGTTGAAAGTAAGGAGGTAGTGGGTTTCGATGTTGTGGAGCTGTGTCCGGATGAGAGAAATAAGGCGCCGGATTTCTTAGCCGCGAAACTGATTTATAAATTATTGAGCTATAAATTCAAAGATTGATATGAAAAAGAAAGATTATTTGAAAGAGCCGGTCGAGCATATCGATATCAAGTCATTCGATTCGAGCGGTATAATTAAGGCTATGAAGGATATGTCTTTCACGGCCAGAGATACCGCCAAAGCCGCAGAGATTTTCGAGACGATGATAAAAAACGGGGATTGCACGATTATTTTGTGTATAGCGGGGAGTACAAGTGCGGCCGGATGCATGCAGGTCTATGTCGATATGGTCAAATGTAATATGGTAGATGTTATTGTTGCTACGGGTGCAACGGTAGTTGATATGGATTTTTTTGAAGCGCTGGGATTCAGGCATTATAAGGGAAGTCCTTATGTTGACGACAGCAAATTGAGAGAGCTGTACATCGACAGAATATACGATACATTTATCGATGAGGAGCAGTTACAGGTTTGTGATAACACCGTTAAGGAAATTGCAGATAAGCTTGAAAAAAGGCCGTATTCTTCGAGGGAATTTATCAAAGAGATGGGCGCATATCTTCTTACAAATGCTAAAAAGAAGGAATCTTTGGTGCAGGCGGCCTATGAGAATGATGTACCGATATTCTGTCCGGCGTTTTCCGATTCGAGTGCGGGATTCGGACTGGTTAAGCATCAGGAGGAAAATGCCGAAAAACGTGTTTCAATAGATAGCGTGAAGGATTTTAGGGAGCTAACGGAAGTTAAGATAAGGTCCGGCTCTTCCGGATTATTTATAATAGGAGGGGGTGTTCCGAAAAATTTTGCTCAGGACACGGTAATTTGTGCTGAAGTTCTTGGTAAAAATGTCGATATGCACAAATACGCGATTCAGATTACCGTTGCCGATGTTCGGGATGGCGCCTGTTCGAGTTCTACGCTCAAAGAAGCATCTTCCTGGGGCAAAGTGGATACGGGATATGAGCAGATGGTTTACGCTGAGGCAAGCAGTGTTTTGCCTTTGATAGTGAGTTACGCATATCACCAGCGGAGCTGGCAGGAAAGAAGCAAGAGACAGTGGAGTAAAATATTTAAATAATT
>JASFMF010000322.1:0-3664 GCA_050117705.1 Phycisphaerales bacterium | reverse complement strand
AGCTACGGTTCTGCGTGACCCGGATATGGATGATAAAACAAGGAACGACTTCTTAGCCATCGTCGATGAAGAATCAAATCGTTTGGCAAAGTTGATAGAAGATCTTCTGGAAATATCACGCATTGAGTCCGGAACTATTGAATTGACGCAAGAGCGTGTGGATATCGTCCCCATTATCGACCATGTCTCAGTAGCTTTGAAAGCTTTAGCCGACAAGAAGGAGATCCAGCTGGAAACAGATATTAACGGCGAAGAGCTTCCACATATCCAGGGGGATGCAAGTAAAATTGAATCTGTAATCACAAACCTGGTTAACAATGCAATCAAGTTTACACCTGAGCAGGGAAAGGTTAAAATTTCTGCCGAGCACCAGGGAGAAGAACTCGTCATACGTGTCAGTGATAGCGGCATTGGGATACCCAAGACGGACCTCCTCAAGATATTCGACCGCTTTTACCGTGTATACCGGCCAGGCACAGAAATTCAGGGAACAGGTTTAGGGCTTGCTATTGTTAAGCAAATTATCACTATGCACAATGGCAGGGTTGAAGTTGACAGCGAGGAAGGTGAGGGTACGACCTTCACGATTTTCCTGCCGTTAAATGCCCAAGCTATATTACACGGGCCTGTTGCATGTTAAGCAACTTAAGTGCTGGTTATTACAACTTATATACTTTTACGGTTCTTGCCCCGTGTAATATTGATAGCAATAGGAACTCTCTCGGCTTTTTTACCCAAAAAAGTTGTAATGAATCATCGAAATTCGATAATTTCCCCCTAAAATACTGCACATTCTTGAAAATACTTTCTGCTTTTAACCTCCATGCCCTTTTAAAGTGCATTATTGCAACAATCCTCAAAACTAAGATTTTTTTGAAATAAAACCTATTTAGCCACGACAATCCAAATGTGGCCCACTGGCGGCCGGAGAAAGAAGTGAATTTGATTGTATTTAAGGAGTCATGTCATGGTTACAAAATGGTTAAAAACAAGTGTGATTGTTGTAGTAGGCCTTTCTCTTGTCGGTGGCTTGCTCTTCGGAAAGGACGTGGTCAGTTATATCTCCAGCTCGGCCAAATCAGTACGGGCCGTAGTAAAAGACTCGGTTCCCGTTGAATTTGAGCTAAAACGCGCCCGCGACCTGTTAGAAGAGATTATTCCTGAGATGTATGCCAATATCAAGCTAATCGCAGAGGAAGAAGTAGAAGTAGCGGCCTTAAAGGTAGATATCGATAAGGGGCAGGAGGCCGTTCAGGAAGAGAAAATAAGGATAGCCAAACTGCGTGGCGCCCTTGAAAAACCACAGGTCCAATATTGTTTTGGTGGCAGAGAATATAATCGCAGCTATGTCAAAGAGGACTTGGCACGTCGATTCGAGCGATTCAAAGAAAGTGAGCTGGTTCTGGCCAGCAAGCAGCGGCTGCTGACAACACGTGAGAATTCCCTGACTGCCGCTATGCAGCTTCTGGAGAGAACTAAAACACGCAAGAGAGAGCTTGAAGATAAGATCGAGGCACTTGCAAGCCAGCATAGGCTAATTAAGGCGGCCTCAATCGGATCACACATTCAAGTGGATAACAGCAAACTTGCCAAGACGGAAAAGCTCATCAATCAAATCAAGAAGCGTCTCGATGTCGCTGAACGTGTGTTGGCTCATGAAAGCCAGTTTGTCCAGGCAATCCCTGTTGATACAGTCGTTGAAGAAGATCTATTAATGCAGGTGGATGAGTATTTCCAAAATAAAGAACATCAAGAACATCAAACGAGCCTGGCAAGTACCGCAGCAAAGAGTCAGCTCTCCGGGCAAACACTGGAAAACTGATACCGGATATGGTAAAATGAGGCGATATTACATCAATCATCGCACTATTGAATGCTGGGAGTAGTTTAGTGCTTATCCTACGATTAAAACAAGCTGAAAGTGCAGTTGCTGATGGGCGATTGGATGAAGCCTTTGAAATTGTCCAGTCAGATGGTATCAGACAGCACCGTCGCGGTCAGAAACTGATAGGAAAGCTGGCTCGAGCCTTTAGTAAACGTGGTCTGGAGAACCTCGAAGCGGAGCGGATACAGTTAGCTCTGATTGATTGTAACAAGGCTGAAAAGCTGGCCGGTAATACCCCTGATGTAGCTAAGTTGCGTTCGGGCATTTGTAGTGAGATGGAGCAAAGGCGGCTCAGGCATCGGCATTGCTCATTTAAGGTTGGCCAGGCAAGACAACATATTCAGAACGGCTGGATATCAGCAGGTGAACAAATCCTGAAAGATGAAGTCGATGATAAAAATGGCCAGGCGGATATAGTTTTACAACAGGCGGCGGCTGCAAGGTTGCAGATTAATGAGGCAGTCACAAAAGCTGAACAGGCATTGAAAAGAAATGACCTGGATAGCGCGATAGATGTTGTTTTGAGATCTGATGTAACCGGTAATCAAAACGAGAAAGTCGCTGGATTATTGTCGAAGATACGAACGCTGGCGGCAAAACAGATTAGGGAGAACTTTGATAAAGGCCGGGTCAATCTTGCTTATTCACTTTGGCAGAGAATTCTACCGATGATAAATGGTTGTAGTGAAATATCCGAGCTTGGTTTGGCGCTAATGTATTGCCACCAGGCGGCTGGTTTCGTTACAGCGGGCCGGCCTCGAGCGGCCGTCCCCCTGCTCCGCAAGGCTAAAACCATTTGCCCTTCAGCAAAGTGGCTGAGCACAGTAACAGACCAGACACATAAGACTGCTGAACTACTTGATGAATTGGCGGCCAGTCCGCTTGGATTTGATATTACTGATGATGCATTGACGGACGAACAGTCTGATGTGTATAGTAGAAAAGTTAATAAGTCGTTTTCCGACGAAAATGAACAACAGGTTATCTCGCGAAAGATAAGAATGAACAATCAACATACCCCATCAATCCCATCCAAATTTGTATTGCAAATAGATGGTGTAGGTAGTTTTCTTGTCCTTCGGGATAGTCGTATTACGGTAGGGCCGGAGAGTTCTTCGGAACGGCCGACTGTGGGTCTGATGGCGGACCCGAATATTCCGATTGCAGCCATTGAGCGGGCGGAGGATGATTATTTTGTTCGGTCATCAGGCCCGCTTCGTGTGAACGGTGAGACGACGACTAATAAATTGCTTGTTGACGGAGACCGTATCGCTTTGTCGCCGAGGTGTTGGATGAAGTTCAATATTCCAAACCAGGCAAGCACTACCGGAACTTTGAGTCTTTCGAGTGCGCGATTAGGCCGGGCGGACATTCGTCAAATCGTTTTAATGGACAGGGACATTCTAATTGGTGCAGCAACGAGCAACCATATCCTTGCGGGCCTTCTTGATGATACCGTTGCATTGTTTATCCAAAACGGCCGGCTGCTTTGCAAAACCAAAGATAGAGTGCTGGTTGACGACAAGCCGGTGAATTCAATGACTGGTCTTCCTATGAACAAGCAAATCAGAATAGGCCGGCTTTCTATGGTCTTAACGGAATTCAGGGAGCAAACATAATGTTCGGGAACAGGGGGGAACAAATATGGCAGAAAGCAAATGCAAAAGTATAGATATAAACATGGCGATCGTCCCTTAGAGGGATACACAATCCAGAGAGCGGCAGGACGCGGCGGATTCGGCGAAGTTTACTATGCTGTAAGTGATAGTGGCCGGGAAG
>JASFMF010000321.1:0-3674 GCA_050117705.1 Phycisphaerales bacterium | reverse complement strand
TTCTGACCCGATAGGCCATCCCCAGGAGTTTTTCAATAGTTGTGCTGGAATGATAGAAACAGCAGTGAAGCAACGGATTAGCGAGCTTATAATATGAAAATAGCAATCGGAAGTGACCATCGAGGTTTTGAAGCAAAAGAACAAATAAAGGCCATCGCTAGTGAATTAGGACATGAGTGTATCGATTTTGGTGCAAACGACAACAATCCTATTGATTACCCTGATCCAGCTTATTTAGTAGCTATGGCAGTGTCGAAGAAACAAGCTGACAGAGCGATTTTAGTCTGCGCAACGGGCATTGGAATGTGCATAGCGGCAAATAAAGTAAATGAAATCAGAGCGGCATTGTGCCATGACGAACTAAGCGCCCGGGTTTCCCGCGACCATAATGATTCAAACATTCTATGTTTATCAGGAGATCAGCTCGGGGAAGTACTGCTGCGAAAGATAGTAGAGGTTTGGTTAAACACTGACTTCAGTGGTGGAAGACACGACAGAAGAGTAAGAAAAATAAAAGCAATCGAACAAGGTACAGATCCAAGAAACGTTAAAAACGGCTAACGTATCATAGATTGCTTTATATCAGGCGGTTTTTCATATTACAGCATGTAATGTGAATCCTGGAGGGCGCATTTTGCAGGGGCACAAAAATAATTTCAAGAGATATTTAAATACCGTAATTTTTAGTCAGATTAGATGTCTATAATATAGGGTGGGCAAGGAGGCCTGCCCTGTAATTTTTTATGAAATGAGGATACTACCAATCCTGCCACAATTCTTCAACAGTAACATCTGTAAATAAAAACACCTTCCCCTGTCAATTTATCAATGCCTGGTGTCTTCAATATGAGCACTGCCGTAACATCTGAGATATTCTGTCTGGAATGCATCAGCAACTACCACAATAATATCAAACTTTGGTGGGAATTCGCTTTCGTTTGGGTGGGATAGCTTTGAGTGCTTCTTCCACTCTTTCCTTACCAACTCGAGTTTTACGACGCAGCTTCTCAGTGGGGCTGATACCTATCGAGCGTAATTTAATGTACCTGTTTTCAAGCAGATTATCGAGTTTTGTGCGTTTGAGGTCTCGTAGGGTTTTTACGATATACTGTTCGACATTATAAATAGTATCGCGAAGATTTCGATGCGCTCCCCCCAGGGGCTCAGAAATCACTGCATCAATCAATCCAAGCTTAAATAAATCTTTGCTCGTCAGTCTAAGTGCCTCTGCCGCCTGTGGCGCCTGTGCACCATCTCGCCATAATATTGCGGCACAACCCTCAGGTGATATAACAGAATAATATGCGAATTCAAGCATTGCCAGCTTATCGCCTACACCTATTCCGAGAGCACCGCCAGAGCCACCTTCTCCAATAACAACACAAATTACCGGCACTTTTAAACGCGACATTTCTGTAAGATTGACAGCTATGGCCTGGGCCTGACCTCTCTCCTCGGCTCCAACGCCCGGATAGGCGCCAGGAGTGTCAATAAAAGTAACAACAGGGATTCCAAACTTCTCAGCAAATTTCATCTTGGTCAAAGCTTTTCGATAACCCTCCGGATTCGGACATCCGAAATTACAGGCAACCTTTTGCTTTGTGTTCTTACCTTTATTTTGGCCGACAATTAATACTCTTTCTCTGCCGATCTGGCCAAAACCTGTTACGATTGCACGGTCATCGCCGAAACATCTATCACCGTGCAACTCACGAAAATCTTTCACCATCAGGTTAAGATAGTCAGAAAGAAGAGGTCTGTCGGGATGGCGCGCCACCTGAACGGTTTGCCAGGCGGTCAAATTCGAATAGATTCGCTTTAGCTCGGTAACCTGTTGCTTCTGGAGCTGACGAATCTCCGCGGAATAGTTGATGCCCTTAACTGAACTGAGCTTGCGCAACTCATTCATCTGGTTGTCGAGATTAGCAACCTTTTCCTCAAAATTGAGGTATCCACCATTGCTTAGACTATTATTATTGTCCGGCATCTTTTCTATTTTACTATCTCGCTCTGCCATAAGCATACAACGAGAATGCTTACAAAAAAATCGCCCATATACATAACGGGCTTTCATTTAAAGTTAAAATGTTAGCATTTTAATAACATAAATCAAAGAAAAAAATTGACATTTGAAGTGTCCTACAGTACTTTTTAGCATAATCCATTCTAAGCTGTATTCTTGTAAGGTCTTTGCTATGAAAGACTTAAGGCAAATAACTGTTGTGGGGCTGGGACTTTTAGGCGGCTCGTTATCATTAGCTATTTTACGCTCTTTTCCTCGAGTCAAAATTGTAGGTTATACACATCGCCCCAGCACTCGTGCGAAAGCCAGAAAACTCTCAATAGCAACTGAAGTTGTTGATTGTTTACAAACAAGTGTATCTGAAGCCGACCTCGTTATCCTCGCTACACCCATAGAAACATTCGAAAAAACCTTCAGTGAAATAGCTGATGCACTCCCGAACGGCTGCATTATTACCGACGTCGGGTCAACAAAAGTTCTGCCCCACCGTTGGGCGGCCAGGAAATTACCGAAAAGGGTCCATTACGTTGGTTCGCATCCAATCGCCGGCTCGGAACAAAGAGGCGTCGAATTCGCCAGAGATGACTTGTTCGACAAGGCAATGTGTATTTTAACAACAACAAAAACGACTAATCTAAAAGCAGCACAAACACTGAAAATGTTCTGGTCCAAGCTCGGCTGCTTTGTGAAGTCAATGTCACCGGCCAAGCATGATAAAATCTTTGCAAACGTAAGTCACGTTCCGCACATAACAGCGGCAGCGTTGGTAAATGCCAGCAAAATCGAAGATTTGAAATTCGCAGGTAAAGGATTTATGGATACCTCAAGAATAGCGTCAGGACCAGTCAATATCTGGGCCGACATTCTGCTGACAAATGCCAACAATACTGCAAAAGGTATCGATAAAACTATCGCTGAATTACAAAAACTACAAAAGGCAATCAAAACAAATAATAAAAGAGAAGTTGAAAAACTGCTTGAGAAAGCAAGGACGAAACGGGCAACATTGATTAAATATAAAATTAAGAAGAAGGAACTAATATCGTGAAACAATGGAGGTTTGAGGTTTTTAATCGGGCGGATTTTCCAGATGTACACGGCAGGAGTGTTCTGGAAGACATCAAAGAGTTGGGCATTGATTCTGTACAGGCGGTTCAATCCGCCAGGGTTTTTCTTATAGAGGCTGATTTCGATAAAAGCTTTGCTGAGCGTTTGGCACAAGAGCTTTTAAGTGACCCGGTTTGCGAAGAATGTTATATCGGCAGAAGCGGTGCGCCGGCCGGCCTGGCAAAAGCCACATTAATCGAGGTGCATCTAAAAAGCGGCGTTACCGACCCGGTGGCTGAATCGGTAATGGCAGCGATTGACGATATGGGTGTTCAGTCAAACAATGTCCGAACCGCTCGAAAATACGTCCTTTTAGGTGAGATTACACAAAACCAGGCAGATACAATCACAAAGAAAATCTTAGCCAATGACTGTATCGAAGATTGTGTCATCGGCAATGAAGCAGAGCCACCCAGCCCACATCTTAAACCTTACGAGTTGCAGATAATACATTGGCCTATTTGTAACCTCAATGACAACGATTTGATAGCTCTGAGCAAGGATAAAGATTTGTTCTTAAATCTTGTCGAGATGCAAACGATTC
>JASFMF010000320.1:0-3679 GCA_050117705.1 Phycisphaerales bacterium | reverse complement strand
GAAACTAATCTGGTTCCATGAGTCACGCAGAGTCCAGTCAACAGTGGAATTTATTGTATGCTCAAACGGCGGTAGACATAACATACTTGTGCAAGCGATACCTGAAATTTTTACCTCTATGTCGCTCTGAGTTATTTCGTTATTGGCTAATGGTATGGAGGCAAAAGTGATTGGCACGAAAACGATAAAATTACCGACATACACTTCAATCTTTTTGCCAAGTGAGTCTGTGAAAAGTTCCCATTTCGGAAAAACGGCCTCTCCAAAATTAAAATTGTCGGATTTGGCTTCAACTTTCAACTCAAGTCCGGGAGCAGGTGCGGTTTCGGCACTTGCGTAATAGTGGAGGTCGTCAGTGCCTTCGAATATGATGGCTACGCCGATTTTATCATCCATTCGGGCAGGTTCGATGTGTGCTGACGAAGATTCCTGCTCGTATTCTACTAACTTTGTGCTGGTTGTAACATCAGTTATGTTTGCTGCAGTCGGCTGGTTTTCGGTTTGAGCTTTGATGCTGCCGGTTAATGCGAGAATACAAGCCGCACAAAGAAAATTTCTGAGAAGTGTATTTTTTGATATCATTGGATTTACTCCCCGTATTTTTGATTCAAGAGGCAATTGTAAAAGCAGCGAAATTAGTCAGCCGATTGGTCCTGCTGTTCTTTCGGGGCGTTTTTTTTATGATTATTCCTGGTTTGCTCAGCAGCTAACAAATCAGCAACTGTCGGTTTGTCTAACTGACCACCATCCAGAATTAATTGTACATCATCAGCATCGAGAGTTTCATATTTCAGCAGGGCTTGTGCTATTTGCTCGAGTCTTTCCTTATTTGCTCCGATTAATTCCTTTGCTTTTTTAAATGCCTCAGAGGTGACCTTTTTTACCTCGCTGTCGATTGATTCAGCCGTTTTCTCGGAGTACTCTTTCTCGCCGGGCATCAGATAGACCTGGTCCTTACCTCCGAAATCAGATGAGTAGTTTATAGGACCAAGCTCACTGCTCATGCCCCAGGTCAAGATCATCTGCTTTGCGATGTTTGTAGCTGTTTGAATGTCATTTTGTGCGCCACTGGTTATATCGTCACAGAACATTTCTTCTGCGACTCTGCCGCCGAAACATACCTGTAAAAGTGCCATACAGTATTTTCGTGTAAATATGGTTCTGTCCTTTTCCGGCAGGGCAAAGGTGGCGCCGCCCATTGGCCCACGAGGAATAATGCTTACTTTGTGCAGAGGGTCGGCGTCTTCCAGCATTGATTGTACGAGTGTATGGCCCGCTTCGTGATAAGCGGTGATTTCCTTTTCCTTCTTATCGATGACTCTGCTCTTTTTTGCTCTTCCCCAGCGAACCTTGTCCCGAGCTTCTTCCAAATCGGCCATCTCGATATGGTCTTTATTTCCCATTGTTGCAGCCAGGGCGGCTTCGTTAATAATTGCAGCCAGGTCCGCACCACTGAACATAGGTGTGCCGCGTGCGAGCCTTTCAAGACTGGTATCAGGCCCTAATTTGACTTTCTTGGCATGAACCCTCAAAATATCCGCTCGGCCTTTTAAATCAGGCAGCGGTACGAATATCTGCCTGTCGAATCGTCCCGGCCGGGTTAGCGCATGGTCCAGGATATCTGCGCGGTTTGTGGCAGCGATTACAATCACTTGGTCATTTGTTTCAAAACCGTCCATTTCGACTAAGATTGCATTTAAAGTTTGTTCTCTCTCGTCGTGTCCTCCGCCGACGTAGCCCGCTCCGCGTTTTCGGCCGATTGCATCAACTTCGTCGAGGAAGATTATACAGGGCGAGTTTTCTTTGGCTTGTTTGAACAGGTCTCTTACACGAGATGCCCCGACGCCTACAAACATCTCTACAAAATCACTGCCGGATATGCTAAAGAATGGCACATCGGCCTGTCCCGCTATGGCTTTTGCGAGTAATGTTTTTCCACAACCGGGTGGACCTATCAGTAATACCCCGCGAGGGATACGGCCGCCAAGCCGTTGGAATTTTTTCGGGTTTTTCAGGAATTCTATTATCTCGGCTACTTCTTCCTTTGCTTCTTCAACTCCGGCTACATCCTCAAAAGTGACTTTGGCACGGTCTTTTCCCTGGAGCCGGTGTCTGCTTCGTCCAAATGACATCAGCATTCCACCTGCTCCGCTGCGAAGGTTGCGTGCGAATAAAAAGTAGAAAAGTCCGACCAATAATAGTAAGGGTAATACCCACTGCATCAGAAGAATAAGCCAGATATGCTGTTCGGCGAATTTGAAATCTATACCGTTTTCTGTCAGCATTATTACCACGCGCTCACGCACTAATTCCTGTTTGTAATTTACAGTAAAGGAACTTGGTGATTTTTTGTCTCCACCTGCAATAAACTTACCTGTGATTTCAGTTTCACCGATCTCGACTTCTTTGATTGATTTATTCTTTACGTATTCTTCAAATTCATTCCAACTAATTTTGTTGGTGTTCTGCCACTGTTGCAGTGTTATCAGTACGGTAAATATCACAATCGCAATTATCAGGTAGCTGAACGGACCCCGCTTATAGCGAGGTAAAGGGGGTTTTTGTCCCGGTTTGTTTTGCTGTCCGCGTCGTGTTGGCGTATTTGGCTTTGTGTTTTGTTGGTCGCTCATAATTTGATATTTCGTGATTAAATCATTGTTTCTACCATTTTGTTTCCATCAGTTCTACGATGTTTCGAGCCAGATTGTTTGCCGCTAAACTCGATGCGTATTTAAAATCCTGCTGTTGGTATTCAGAGTAGCTTGCCGAGGCGCTGACCGGGACATTTTCTATTATCAGCTCCCCGGTCTTTAAATTTTTCCAGCTTACGACAGCACGAATTTTAAGTTCTTTTTCGAGAGTACGGCTGGTTTCGCGCTCGGTACTGAGGGCTAATTCCCCGATAGATGTTATTTGGCCGCTAATTACTGTATCGGCCCGGTCTGAATTGGAAACTATTTTATAAGGTGTTTCTGCTTCGATGCGTTTGGACAGGGCATCGGAAAGTTCGTATTCCACTCCTCGCCGAAAGGTTTGGTTGTCAAACATTTCCAGACAGACGCTTTCCACATCCTGCGGGAATAATGATTCGTTGGAGTAGCCACTCAGTTGCGTACATCCGCAAAGACAAAGACTAAAGTGCACAAAAACATAAAGGCATAAAAATACAAATGTTGCGGGATTTGTGCGGTTATGATTGTTTTGAAGAATTTTGTTTTCCATTTTTTATTTGTCGACTCCTGTAAGCATTTCCTTTGCTATTTCAGCAGCTTTGGTGGTTGGCCAGTCGCTTATTACCATATTAAAGTAGAGATTGGCCGACTGTATATTATCTGTTTTATAGTAATATTTGCCAATATTGAGTTGAGATTCTGCCAATTGCTCATCTATCTCTGTGAGTATCCTGTCAACTTCCATTTCTTCGGCGTCTTTAGGGTATAATAATTTGAATTTGTCATAGCAGCTTTTTGCCATGCTCAAGTTCGATGTGTCGTAAAACGGTCTTTTATTTTCAGGGTAAAGGTTATAAGCGGCACGTTTGCATCGAGCCATACCGAGCAAGGCATCCCTGCCGGTCTTCCCTCTTTGCCACTGTAAAGAAATCTCCCACCATTTGAGGTATGCCTGATTGAACTTTTTTCTTTTCTCGTAGTGTTCAGCTACTGCTAAAGCTGCTTTT
>JASFMF010000319.1:0-3690 GCA_050117705.1 Phycisphaerales bacterium | reverse complement strand
ATCCCATAGCTCAGCCAAGCTGTAATTTACTGCTCGCCAATTCCTTCCGCCGCAGCCAACAGATAATCGTTCAGTTTACATTCCTTAAGCTCTCTTAGCCCTTCAACTACCGATATTGCGTTCAATAAAGCACCCGCGGCGACTGTATGTGTACCATCCCTTGGGCCGAAATATTTGGCTGAAACTTTCCGGCGTCCTTCTGCTTCGTAGTACCTGGCAATTATATCGTTGAGGTCGACGTAAAAAGCGCCTTCGGACCTGGCCGCCTCGGCCGCCCACTTACCATAGGTATCCGAGACCCTGTTAACCCTGCCATCCGGGGTCCAGTTATTCCTTGGAATCATCGAAAAAACAATAGACATAGCACCCTTTGCCCTGGCATCAGTGATATATTTTCTCATATACCAGCCGTAAGTGTGAACGACTTCTTTTTTACCGGTGATGGGATTGTCGATTTCGCGCGTTTCCTCGCCTGCGCCTCTGATAGTCCCTCGTGCCCGCCATTTATCATCCAGCGGGCCGCTATCGTTATGCCCGAACTGCATCATGACAAAATCACCCGGCTTCATCTCATCCAAAACCTTATCCCATAATCCCAGTGTCTGATACGTCCTGCTGCTTGTGCCCCCCATGGCGTGGTTTTCCACGTTAATACGGAAACGGTCAAAAAAGTCCGCAATCGGTGCGCCCCAACCCCACTGACCGTTTTCACCATTGCCTTTTCTTCCCGTCCTGACTGTGGAATCTCCAATAACAAAAAGTGTTGGCAGATTCGGGTCGGACTTAGGCTGTACTTCCGGCATCCAAGTCCTGGTCATTTGCCATTCAGCATAGGACCTGACTTTTTGGCCTTTGTTTGACAAGTAATCAAGCAAGGGGCAGTCCGGCAACGTTTTAATCCCCGACACTACCAAAGAAGCATTAAGATCCGCAGCCTGAGGGCTGGTGTGTACATAGTCCTTCGGGAAAAATGACTTAACCTTTTCCTGACCAAACATTTCATAGTGGTCAGCAATAATTTCGGTCAGGTCAATGAAAGCCACACCTTGTGACTTGGCGATTTCCGCAGCCCACTTACTATAATTACCAGAACCTCGCTCCACTTTGCCATCTTTCCAAATATTTCTAACAGTCAGTGACAGAATAACAGGGGTAGCTCCTTTAGCTCTTGTATCTGCAACGAACTTTCGCATATACCAGCCAAAAGTATGAATTACCTCATGTTTTTTAGTAATCAAATTGTCGATTTCCCGAGTTTCCTCGCCAAGTCCCGGCAGTGAGCCTCGCGCACGATAATTGTCGTTAATCGGCCCACCGTCATTATGGCCGAATTGAATTAAGACAAAATCGCCTGCTTTCATCTCACCCAAAACTTTATCCCAAAGCCCCTCAGTTTGAAAAGTCCTGCTGCTGCGGCCGGCACGGGCGCGGTTGAGAACATTAATCTTCTCTAAATCAAAATAATCTGAAATTGGGTCCCCCCACCCCTGTCGTGCTGAGTTGCTGGCCGTGGAATCACCAATAACAAACAGCGTCGGCGTTCGCTCAGATATGTAATTCTGATGTATTGAAGATGTGTTTGTTGACCCACCCGACCGCTCCATCTGTTCCTGGGATTGTATCGAACCCGCCAAGAAAAGTACTGTCAAGATTATCACAATCATTTTGATTTTAGCATTTAACTTCATCACATTCCTTTCTCCACAAAAACAAAATTCAGTTTGATTTACCTGCTACCCAGATAATAACTGGTCATAGGATAATGCCTGTCCGTATAACCCATTGTATGATGGCATACATCATTACGATACAGCGGATCCTGCATTAAACAGACACGGCGGTCTGACGCAGGTATGGTAGTACTGTATATCCGAAGCTCACCACCCCAGACAGTAACAATTTCCTCACGCCAGTCACCGAGTATATCCGCTATTTGCCGCGTACCACCCCGTATTCGACTGCCCTGAATAGTAACCAGACTGCCGTTGTTCCATTTTGCAAGGCCACCGCGTCTAATAAACTCACGAACAGGGTCGGCATCCCACCACGCCATAAGCCCTTGCGGAGGCACAGTTCCCTGAATACGGACACCTTTGGAAGAATAGTAGAATCGTTCGCCGGCCAGTTCCATACCGGGATAAGCAGTATCAATGTCGGCGGCCATACAATCACTCAATTCGTTATCGATGGTAGGTTCATCCGAGCCGAAAAGGATTTTCCCCGTCCGTGCCTCCACCAGACAAAAACCATTGCGAGGATGCGGTTCTTCAATGATATACAGTATTTCCCAGCCGGGATTATCCGGGTCAATGTCACCCATATAAGAGCGGTCGCCATGCCCCAAACCGGTTCCCCATAGTGTCCTGCCGTCGTTATCGATTGCAAGCGAGCCGTTGATTATCTCGTCGCAGCCGTCACCATCGATATCACCCGTCTTTACAGTATGCTGGCCCTGTCCCTGATACATAAAAGGAGCCCGCTCGTTCGTCCATCGCCAGACCTTTTTGAGCTTCTTGTTTTCCAGAACATAAGCATCAACCTTCATCATGCCATAGGTGCCGCGAACAGCCAGAACAGCCGGTGTTTTACCGTCCAAATATGCCACAGCCAGCATATGCCTGCTCGCACGGTTGCCTGAGTGGTCTCCCCAATCCTCCACCTTGCCGAGTTCAATCCAGTCTACCTTATCAATTAACTCGCCGGTCCGGCCATCATAAACAGCAAGATACTCCGGGGCATCCAGAAGGAACCCTGTTCGTCCACTGGGCAACATCTCCTCCTGAGTGGCGGCGTAATCCGACGTGCGAACACACACTTCAGCTTTATTGTCACCATCCAGGTCACGAACCACCATAGGCGTCCACCAGATACCCATATCGACATTCCAGCCTAAATCTATGCGCCACATAAATTCACCTGTCTTGCCGTTATAGCCGTCATACTTGAAAGAACCTTGATTAGGCCCTGTCCTGCCCGGGTCTTTTCCTCTTCCGGGATGCTTGACTACAAAATCATATACACCGTCGCCATCAAGGTCGCCAATACCTACCATGGATACACTTCTTACATCATCTTTTAATGAAATCGACCTATACTGCCTAATCTCAGTATTTGCCTGAAGTTCCACCTTCTCCGAAGCTTCCATCTCCCGGCCATTCAATACAGGCCTGACCCACCAGGCGTTAGGTTTATCTAAAATTGCCTCGTCATCCACAAAGTCTGTGGTTTTAGTAACAGGTTGAGCGTTCAATCTAATAGCCTCACCACCTGCCGTCGAACGATAAACATTAAAAGCGATGTCTTCGGGGTCATTCTTTAACAAACGCCAGCCAAGATAAACTTTACCCCCCTCCATAGGAATAGCCAGCATACCCCGATTAATTTTTTCCTCGATACGCTGCTTAGCCCAGCCTAATTTCGCATTCGGGTCGTAAAGCGGGTCCATCGCATAAAAGCTCAGGTTGGGCGGAATCTCATTTGAAGAAAGCCTACGCAATCCCCGCTCGTTATTAGCCGGCGGCCGAGTTCGCGACCGATCTCTTCTACGCTGATTTTGCGCGACCGCAATAGATGCGGCAACAAAAATTAACAATAAACAAATTTCAACTTTTCTGACCACGATTTATCACCTCCAAAAACAATTTCATTCTTCTTTATTATCATTAACGCATCCGTACTTTCCAGACGACC
>JASFMF010000318.1:0-3704 GCA_050117705.1 Phycisphaerales bacterium | reverse complement strand
GATTGTCGATGAGCGCTGGAACGGAGGCGGTAATATTGCGGACCGGTTCGTTGAGCTGTTGAATCGTCCCATTTATCTGCGTATATTCGAGCGTTATGAAAACGATTGGCGTGTTCCGACTCTTAGTCATCAGGGCCCCAAATGTATGTTAATTAACGGTGAAGCAGGCTCAGGTGGAGATATCTTCCCGTATCTGTTCCGTAAGGCCGGATTAGGTAAACTCATCGGTATGCGAACCTGGGGTGGCGTGATTGGTATTTCTCAGAATCCGCGCCTGATTGATGGAGCCAGGATAACCGTGCCTTTCATCACCTTCTACGAAACTGATGGCACACTCACTATGGAAGGACACGGAGTAGACCCGGATATTGAGGTAATCGATGACCCGGCTTTAATGGTTGATGGAGGCGACCCTCAGCTTGATGCTGCTATACAACATATGCTGGAAGAAATAGAAAGAAATCCCTATGTGCCGGCCAAGAGGCCGCCCTACCCGGACCGCAGCGGTATGGGTATCCTTGAGGAACAAAAATAGATTTGCCTCTGACCATTAGTAAAATAATGGAGAAAATATAACACTTTTTTCAGTGCGATCAGGTATCTAAAGTAGATATTTGGGGAATAGTCTGTGTTTATGTATAACTATATCCTTCGAATATCTTACGAAAATGGAATCCATATATGGCAAGTGTAACGGCCAAATGGAAATATCGCGGTCTTCTGAGTGACCAGAGGATAAGTTTCCAATAGTAAAACCGGCCTTCGCCTATTATTCCAAGACGCCATATAGATTTCAGAAATGCCTTAATATCACAAAGGCGATACTTGACTTTGTAATTTTTCCCGGGCTTATAGTCCCTGAGAAATGTCAGGATACGTTCATAGTAGTTCCTGGGTGAATAAATCGTTGATACAACTTTTTTATACCCTTTGAGAAGCTCCTCAGTCTTCATCTTGGGAATAAAGTTCATTGAGAAATCGGTGTTATCACCGGTAGAGCTCTTCAACAACCTGTTCTCGGTCATAAGTCTGCTATAGAGTTTAGTTCCCCTGGGAGCATTCAACAGCCCGACCATAGCAGTTACCACCCCACTTTTTTGAATGAATTGAATCAGACTGTCGAAAACGGAGGTCTTGTCACTATCGAAACCAAGAATAAATCCGCCTTGGACCTGCATTCCGGCTCTCTGTATCTTTTTGATGCAGGCAACTAAATCACGGCCTTTGTTCTGGACTTTATTGCATTCGGCGAGACTTTCCTGATTGGAAGTCTCAATCCCTACGAATACGCAGTTGAAGCCGGCTTTAACCATCATTTCCATCAGTTCTTCATCGTCTGCGAGATTGACGGATGCCTGAGTATTAAACGAAAACGGGTATTGCCTCTTTTGCATCCAGTCTATGATTGCAGGAAGTAGTTCAGTTTTTATTTTGGTTTTATTTCCAATGAAGTTGTCATCTACGAAAAACACGTCTCCTCGCCAGCCGAGCGAGTACAGACTATCTAATTCATCCAATACCTGCCCTTTTGTCTTCGTACGTATCTTATGTCCGAAAAGTCGCGTAACATCACAAAAATCGCAATCAAAGGGGCATCCCCGCGAATACTGGATGCACATTGTTGCGTATTTTTTCGTGTTGATGAGGTCCCAGAGGGGAATCGGAGTCTGACATAAATCGGCTTTTTCATGTGTGTTGTAAAATTTCCCGGGACAACCGTTTTGAAGGTCTCTTATGAACGATGGCAATGTCAGTTCGGCTTCCTTCAACACCAGATGGTCTGCATGCGCATACTTTTCAGGGAGACTCGCAAAAAGCGGGCCGCCTACTACGACTTTGGCCCCGATTTTGTTACATCGCTCAATTATCTGGTCCACAGATTGTTGCTGGATGAGCATAGCCGAGATGAATACATAATCAGCCCATTGAATTTCTCTGTCCCGCAATTTCGTTGTTGTCATATCAATTAGCTTCTTTTCCCAGTTTCGAGGCAGCATCGCGGCAACTGTCAGTAATCCCAGAGGCGGTAAAGCGGCCTTTTTCGATATGAAATTCAGGGCATTCTTAAAACTCCAGAAAGTGACCGGTATTTCCGGATTAACAAGAAGTATCTTCATAACATCGCTCCCAATTTAATACATTTAATGAGTAGAGGTGGGCTCTACGGAGGCTTCTTGCGATATCTCGAAATTAGCAGGAGGAGAACGATGTAATTAGGTCACTTATCCGATTGGTCAGTAGATATTAAAATCCTCTGATTGTAAGTGAGATGTTACAATGCGCAATTCTTCGCATCTAACTATTTTTTCAAATTCGCTTGAACCAGCCTTATCCTTACTCAGGCTTTCAATATTAAAATAAGTATCTTCCTAAAATCTATATCGGTTCTTGAGTCAAACATTATATACGAAATATAGGGGATTAGAACTAAAAATGTTCAGTTTTATGAAAGATAAAAAATTTTCTTTCGACTTGTCCCTCCCAACCATCTTGGAACAAAGGTGAACCCAGGCCGCCATATACTGTGCAGGTTTTGAAAAGCATTCCCCGGCCGTGTTATTTAGAGACTCTAATAAAATGAACATAATCTCGGTTTTTAGTGTTGATTAGGCTGTTTTTGAGTCTTCCTGGTAAAGTTTTTTATAATACTGGTGCGTTATGAAGAAAAATTAGGGCTCCAAGTACTATCCCGGATATATTGCCTATTAAATACGCGTATTCGCTCCGGGTGAGATATCTTTTTTTCAATTCCTCTCCGGCAACAGTTTCCGCTATTGCCTTGCCATGTTGTTTTTCCACCTGCTGTTTGAATCGAACGAAAATCATGGCAATCTGCTTACTTGGTGCAATACCTTGTTTGGCTCTCGTTAAATTGTAATGGCTCCAAAGCAGGCCGGCAAACAACGGCATGGCCAAAACTGCAATAACCAGTTGAAGTTGCAGTTTATCAAAAAGAGTAACAAGAGCATAAACAGCGGTGATATTCGATAAGATATTGATAATTATCTTCCCTGCTTCTTCCTTAAAAGGATACAGAGGACTTGGTTGGTGAAATCCCATAATGCGATAAAGCAATATGAAAAAGAAGGAACAAACCCACTTTGCTACAAGTACAACGCACCCGGCCAGAGTATATAAGCACATAGTCTTTACTCCATATTACCGGTTTTCAAGTCGGTTATATTTTTCTATATACGTGAACGGCCTTTGTAACAAAGGCTAACAGAATGAGAGAAATGATGATTAATGGTATGCGTTGTTGCTATGCTGCTCGGCGTCGATTCCGTTCCTTCGACGCTTCACTACACAATCATTTCAGTTTATAACTGAATTATACCTCTGTTTGCTGCAGATGAAAGAAAAATTTAATTTTTTCAAAATATTATTTGAAGCGGCATTTTACCACGCGATTACCTGTTTCTAATCACTCCACCACTTCGTCCCTCGTCCATCTTCCCTCGTCCCTCATCCTTTGTGCCTCTGCATCTTTGCCACTTTCTCGGCGACGCGTGGCAGCCTCAAAGCCGAAGGCTTTGGGGATGGTAAGAATTGATATGAATCGATTCAATACAGAGCCGCGACCGTAAGGGAGCGGTAATGCTTAATAGCGACTGTCTTAAGAATCAACAATCTTTATAACATATTAGGTTTCCAAGCCTGATTTTTTTTCAACATAGCATTCATAATACACAGCAGTTTTCTCA
>JASFMF010000317.1:0-3709 GCA_050117705.1 Phycisphaerales bacterium | reverse complement strand
CCACCCTGTTGGCCAGTTTTATCGTGGTGAAATTTTTCAGGCTTGTATTTATTGCAGCTTGGAGTCTTTTTTGATTACCTTTTGTTCCTGCTCTTTTTTGAACTCAACCAGCTTTTCGGCTAATGAATCATCCGACAATGCCAGTATATGAACAGCCAAAATAGCTGCGTTTTTCGCTCCCGCTTTTCCGATAGCGGTAGTCGCCACTGGCACGCCCGGCGGCATCTGCACCGTACTGAGCAGCGCATCCATCCCTCCAAGCCCACCGGATTCTATAGGCACGCCGATTATAGGCAGTGTCGTCTGGGCCGCCATTGCGCCTGCAAGGTGTGCGGCCATGCCGGCCGCTGCGATGATTACCTTTATCCCGTTCTCAATCGCGTTCTGAGCAAATTCGGATGCGATTTTAGGCGTGCGATGCGCCGAGATTATCCGCACTATCGGCTTGATGTCGAAATTCTCAAGCTGTTTGATACAGCTTTTCATCACGTCCATATCGCTGTCCGAGCCCATCACAATCGCCACCGGTGCTGTTTTTTCAGATACCATATTGTTTTCTCTTCTCAAAAGGTTACAATATTAAGCAGACTCAAATTACGCGGTAATAATAACAACAGGACGCACTGGAATGCAAGTTTTAAATAACTGCACGGAGTATGGCGAGATAAAATTCTATAATCCGGCGTAAATCCGAGCGGACAAGTTGCACATCAGTAAGGGGATACTGAAAATGCAGACAAGAAAACCGATAGTGGCGGGCCAGTTTTATCCGGGCCAGCACGACTCCTGCGTACACGGAATAAACGAATGTCTCAATACCCGAACCCCGCACGGCCCGCTGCCTGAAAATATAGTGGCGGGCATTGTCCCTCATGCCGGCTGGACCTTCAGCGGCGGCTTGGCTGCATTGGTCTTTTCCGCTATAAAGCAGCAGCACGAAAAGGTACATACTTTTGTAATGTTCGGGGCCGCTCACGGTTACTTCGGCCGGTCGCCTGCCGTTTATGACAAAGGAAGCTGGTTAACGCCCCTCGGAGAGGTCTTCATTGATGAAGAGCTGGCCGATGCCGTATTGGATACCGGCCAGGCCGTCAGCGCCCCCTCCGAGCATGCGAGAGAGCACAGTATCGAAGTGCAGATTCCGTTTATTCAGCATCTGTTCCCCGGCGCGAAGATACTTCCCATTCTCGTCCCGCAGTACAAGCAGGCGGTAGAATTGGGTAATTGCGTTGGTGATATTATCAGCAGGGAAAAAGAAAAGAAAATTGTTTGTATCGCCTCGACCGATTTGACCCATTACGGCCCGCGTTACGGCTTTACGCCGATGGGGGTTAGTGCCGAGGCACTGAAATGGGCTGAAACCGTTAATGACCGGAAGTTTATTGATTCGGCCCTGCGGCTTGAGCCGGAAGATTTACTCGCAAGTGCCGCCGAGCACTTGAACGCCTGCGGCCCCGGCGGGACCGCCGCTGTACTCGCAGTCGCAAAAAAGCTCGGAAAAACAAAAGGCACATTGCTCGCACATACCACAAGTAACGATGTAATGCTCAGCAAAATGGGCGCCTCGAGCACCGACAGCGTCGGCTACGCGGCAATTATATTTTAGTTTCGGGCCTAAGGTACAGTGCTCATCTATGGCAATATAAGCCTTAAAAGGCCAATTTGCCTTAAAATCCCCATTTTTCAGAAACGATTTGACTTAGGCTTTCCCTTTCGTTAAAATCGCCCGGTTTTTTGAGCCGGACAAAAGGGTTGTATATGGCCAAGGGCAAAGGACAACTGGAAGCCGATATCAGCGAAGCCCTGATAAGGTTCGAGAAAGAATACATGGGCCGGGGGCCCGAGCAAACCAAGACTTATATTATTGACGATTTTATAGTAATCCGGCTGCGACGCGTTCTAACTCCGGCAGAGCAGCAGCTTGCTGGGACGAGTGATGAGACTACCGGACGGACCCTTATTAAGCGGGTCAGGACTGAGCTGCTCGAAAAGGCACGCCCGCTTCTGGAACAAATAATAATAGACCTTACCGGGAAAAAGGTAAAAAGTCTTCACACAGACATTAGCACTATTACGGGAGAACGTGTTATTATATTTACCCTGGAAGGACCTGTTATGCCTGCTGATTTTTAACAAAGCCAGGTTATGTAAAAATTTCTCTTGACATCCTTAATCTTTTATAAGAGAATATTTCTAAATATGAAAAGGCAGATTGACAGGGGGTAGCTTTAGTTACCTGCTGGATAATAGGCCGGCAAACAGCAAACATTTGTCAGACTGTTGCCGGTTTTCTTTTTGCCTGAAAAGCTGTTGAGGTATGTTGTTCGCGGTCCATCTGTGGATGGCGATACAAAGTACGGGCCGGCAAACCCGAAATTGAGGAATGCTGGCTTTTTTATTTTAAATAATCAGCTCTTAATGCCTGCGGGGTCATTTCAAATACAGATTTGATTAAGTTCTATGGCAGAGAGTGAAGTTCTGTTTATTTCTGTATTTAGAGAAGTAATAACCATGATTAGTAAGAAGAACGCTGCGATATTTCTTGACAGGGACGGCACAATCATCGAGGATGTTGGGCATCTGAAAACCCCGTCCGATGTTGTTTTCTTCCCGGGAACATTCGGGGCTTTGCGGGCGTTGCGTAAACACTTCCTGCTTTTCATAGTCACCAATCAACCGGGGGTGGCCGAAGGTGTGATAAGCCGTGAAAATGTGAATTGTGTCAACGCCTATCTTATTAAGACGCTTGCCGAATCAGGGATTGATATCGCCGACATTTACGTGTGCCCGCATAGTCGTTCGGAGAATTGTGTTTGTATAAAACCGAAGCCCTATTTTGCAAAGAAGGCCGCCGAAGATTACGACATCGACCTGCAGCGTTCATTTGTAGTTGGTGACCATCCGCATGACATTCAATTAGCGAAAAATGTTGGCGCACGAGGTATTTATGTACTTACCGGCCATGGCCATAAACATTTGCCCGAACTGCAGGAAGGCGTTGAGGTAGTCGAAGGGATTGTAGAGGCGGCTGAAAAGAGTACATTTTTTTATCTGTCTGATGTACGAGCACGGGATTCCGGCAGAACGGAAACGAAATTCGTACTCGACCTTGGAGTTGCCGGCGACCTGTGGCAAAGACCCGACCTGGGTAATACGCCGCCGACCACAGGGCATATAGCACAAGTGCTAAGAGAAGCAGGAGTAGAAGTGTACGGAGTTTCCGGCGGCTGGCTGGAGTGCGAGCCGCGTCCGGCCGGAATTTGGGAGGCATTGACAGGTAAATTGGCCCCGGTTGAATGGGTGAAACAATTTAATTGTCCGCCGGAAAAACCAGGAAGCGTGTTACAAATGTTGGCTAATAAAAGGGTGCCGGTTTCAGACCTTTAGTATTTTTTATAAAAGACTTATATAGAGAAAAAGGTAAAAGAGAGATTGATGAGAAAAAAGTGAGGTGTGTCGTGACGGATACTTTTGGTACAAAACCTGCATTGATATCGGCGATTGTGTTGAGCGTGTTTGTAAGGAAATAGTCCATGAGGAGAAGCTTAGACATGTCGCTCCGGCCGAATCCGAATGGCGATTGGCCCGAGGTTGAGCAAACCGCTTATATTGACCCGACCGCTCAAATCATTGGTAAGGTACGTATAGGCTCTCAGGTTTTCGTTGGTCCGGGTGTGGTTATCAGGGCGGATGAAACGGATGCTTCTTT
>JASFMF010000316.1:0-3714 GCA_050117705.1 Phycisphaerales bacterium | reverse complement strand
GGGCAGGCGGGCATACGGAATGATACAATACCTGCCTGAGATGCGGCAAAGTATTCGGAGTCTCCAAAATCAAATTAAACAAATAACCTCAACCAGCGACTCGGATTCGGAAGAACCACCTGAACAAAATAATGACTAACTACTCACCATTGAAAAACCTACAAGACAAGGGAAATGAGACACGAATATCAAATACATAATATCAAAAACAACACTTATCAGAAGTGTATTGAATTCTAAACAGGACATTCCCTTGAGCGAGATAAATGAAACAAAAGATGCAGCACGAGAGGTGCTTGGTTTAATAGCCGGAGGGGGCAGATTGCCCTTTCTTATAGCTACCGGTGCCAAACAGGCAGGATTAAAAGTAATTTGTGTAGGCCTTGGGGAAACAACAGAATCCAGTTTAGCTAATGAAGTCGACATGTTTTACAGAGTCCCACTCGCCCGGCCGGGCACCTGGATAAGAAAATTAAAAAAACACAATGTTACCAGAACGATTATGGTAGGCCAGGTTTCCAAAGGACGGATTTTTACACCCTGGCGAATCCTGCGATATTTACCCGACTGGCGATCATTAAGAATATACTATTGGCGGCTGCGAAATAAAAACAAAATGACAGACTCGATCTTATGCGCATTAGCTGACGAACTTGCCAGCGGAGGAATAATACTGGAGAATTCAACTATGTACTGCAAAGAACATATGGCAACATCAGGCCTGATGACAACAATACCACTGCGACCATCGGCTAAAGGCGATATCGAATTTGGCTGGGAAATAGTTAAAAAGCTCGGCGAACTGGACATAGGCCAGGCAATTATAGTAAAAGATAAAGAAGTAATCTGCGTCGAGGCTATAGAAGGAACCGCCGAGATGATTAAACGTGCAGGCCAATTCTGTAAATCAGGGGGCTGGACATTAATTAAAACCTCCAAACCACAACAGGATATGCGATTTGATGTACCTTGTGTGGGACCAGACACTATAAGAAGCTTAGCCCAAAACGGCGGTAAATGCCTTGTCGTAGAGGCAGATAAAACAATAATTATCGACAAACCTGAAACGATACAACTCGCTAATCAATTAGGCATAACAATTTTTGGATGTTGACAAACCGAAATATCACCGGAATTTGTATGGCCGAACTTCCATTTCATATCTTAATCAATCGCGATTGCCCTGAAGGACAAACAGAACACTTATTATGTACCGCCCTTCTACGATTTATACCCGGAAGACGGGAAGTTTATGATGCAGTATGGAACGATAAAAGTGTAATTGTAAAAGTTTTCGCTCATAAGATCAACGCGAGACGCCATCTTAGAAGAGAATGGAAGGGTTTAAGCCTGTTGCAAAAAAGAGGCCTAAGCTCGCCACTTCCTTTGTTTTACGGAAAAACAGAAAAAGGAAAATGGGCCGTGGTGGTGGAAAAAATAGCCGACTCATCAACAGTTTTAGATACCCTCCAAAAAACAAAAGACCCGGTTAAAAAATTGAACCTTATGACACTGGCCTGTAATGAACTGGCCAAACAACACAACAAAGGAGTCCTGCAAAAGGATTTGCATCTGGGAAATTTTTTATCAGATGGCGATAAGATTTTCGCACTCGATGTCGGACAGATGCGATTCCTTCGGAATGAGGTTAATAGGAAAAGCAGCATTTCAAAGTTGGCGATGTTAATATCATGCATGCCGGGAATCAACACCGAAACTACAACAAAGATTTGCGAGATGTACCTCGAAAATCGTGGCTGGGACGTTAAAAAGCCAGACGAAATATATTTCCAAAAACAATTGATTGTGCACAAAAAAAGAATACTTAGGAAATGGCTGAAAAAGATTTTACGAACAAATAAAAGACATCTGAAAATCATATCCAACAGATACACTGCCGTTTTTGATAGAAGTTTTTGCCAGCAGCCTTTTGACTTTATCGAGCAAATAGATTCGTTAATGGACGAAGGACATATTCTTAAAAAAGGTAACACCTGTTATGTGTCCCGCCTGATATGGAACGGCAAAGACATTGTGGTCAAACGCTACAATCACAAGGGATTTATTCATTCTCTGAGACACACCTTAAAAAAATCCCGTGCTTTACGAGGATGGCTGCACGGACATCGGCTTGGAGTACTGGGAATAGCTACGCCGCGTCCTTTGGCTTATATCGAGCAGCGAAAGGGAAAGCTTGTATGGAAATCTTATCTGGTTACTGAGTACGTTGAAGGACATAAACTTCACGATTTCTTGCACAACCATGACATTTCCAAAGAGCAGCACTCGGTTGTCATCCGGCAGATAAAAAAACTTATCGATAAAATGGGAAAATACCTCATAACTCACGGAGATCTGAAACACACAAACATTTTGATTACAAACAACGGGCCTTTTTTGACAGATCTTGACGGGATGAAGGCACATAGATGGAATTGGACGTATCGAATCCGAAAAGTTAAAGATTGTGCACACTTAGAAAATAAAGAAGTATCCACTTTATATAAGAATTTCTAAGAAAAGATATGGCTATAACAAAGAAGTTCACATCAGTGTTTGGAAAAGCAGCATCTAAAACGGATAATGCTTTCGATGCACAACGTTTTTTCTTCGACAAAAATGAAAAGCTTATAATTTTTGACGTCGGCGCATATATAGGTGAGATAACAAAAATTTATAAAAAGATTTTTCCCAATTCGACAATCTACTGCTTTGAACCTTTCCCCGGCTCTTTCAAACAACTTGGGAGATTATCCATAAACGAATTTATTAAGCCTTATCAAATAGCTATCTCCGATCATATTAACAAAACCAAGCTTTATGTAGATACGGACCTGACATGTAATTCACTCTTTCCAAGACCGAAGAACGGGAAAAAATATTATCCGCATAAAAACGAAAATCCCAGCACAATTGAGGTGGAAACTACAACGATAGATAACTTCTGTAACATAGAAAAAATATCACATATCGACATTTTAAAATTAGACGTCGAAGGAGCAGAAAAAAATGCTTTAAAGGGAGCAAAAGACAAACTAAAAAAACATTTAATATCTATAATCTACACAGAAGTAATGTTCATATCTCATTATGAGGGAGGATGTATGTTCCACGAATTAGCCGACTTTCTCGAGCAATATGATTATACACTGTTTAATTTGTACAACCTGAAAAGAGCAAAAGATGGACAATTAAGATGGGGAAATGCGATTTTTCTAAGCCCTCAAACCAGAGCCAAGTTCAATCAAATACATTCTGTTTGACTATTTCTGTAATCTAATTCACTAATAAAAAGCCTCGTTATCTTTCCTCCTAACTATCTTAATTACCAGCAGAATAAGATGAAACCAATCGTTTGACAACGATTGTTTTTGTCCATTGTATTAATGATTTAATATTCGGATATTGCCGGAAAGACTGCCTGGATATTTGATACGCCTGGTCATATAATCCTTCCTTCAGCGCACATCTTCCGGCTCTACGTCCTTCTTTACTGAATACTTTCATTGCTAACTTCTCGGGAACAAACACCTTGCCACCTTTTTCGTAATAAAATCTTTCAAGAACTTTATACTCAGTAAGACAACTTTCAAAAGAAGGACGTGAAAGATTGTCCGGATGACGGCGCCTTTTGAAAGTCGGCTTAGGCAGCGCAACAAAACGATATTCAGCCGAAAGCTTCAGCCATAGATCATAGTCGGAACACACTTTTAA
>JASFMF010000315.1:0-3723 GCA_050117705.1 Phycisphaerales bacterium | reverse complement strand
CAATGTTAATAAAACCGTCTATGTGTATGCTACCGCAACCAAGATGTAGTTTAATTTTCTCCACTATTTAAACTTTCTATCATCGTGCACCTGATACGGAAACAATTGAACCTGATATATATGAGGCATCTTCGGATAGTAACCATGCTATCGTTTTAGCAACTTCTTCCGGTTTGCCCATGCGCTTAAATGGTAAAGAATTCTCAAGCCTTTTTCGCCTTTCGTTCGAAATGTTCTTTTGTATATCTGTATCAATTATACCCGGACTCACGGCGTTTACTCTAATGTTGTAAGGTGCCAACTCTCTCGCAAATCCGATTGTTGCCGTATTTATAGCTGCTTTTGAAGCTGCATAATGTGTAAGATTGTGTCCGCCAAATCTTGCAGCCTCTGAAGATACATTTACAATGCTACCCCTGCCTATTTTTTTCATACGTTTTACCGCTTCTCGGATACAAATGAAAACGCCAAAAACATTCAATGAAAAAACCGGCAGGAGGTTATCCATTGTTATTTCTTCGGAGATTAAAAAACCTCCATTGAAGCCTGCATTATTTACCAGCGCCGATATTGAACCGTATTGCTTGTCTATATGTTCGAACATTTCGACGATTTCTGCTTCTTTACTGATATCTGCCTGCGTGACATTTGCTGAACCACCGGCTTTCAGTATGTTTTCTACCACTTTTTCTGCTAAGTTTGCATTTTTATAGTAGTGAGCACATACAGAGTATCCCTTTCGGCCTAATACTTTTGCAGTTTCCGCTCCAATGCCCCTGCTGGTTCCTGTTACTAAAGCGATTTTTTCATTCATCTGATTATTTCTGAAATGATATTGCACCATATTTGATATTCGTCGAAAAATCCTCTAATCATTTCAAGCTCTGATGGGGGAAGGCCGTCCATTTTTTCCATTTCTTCTTGAGATTTATTTAGTAATTCTATGAGGGCATCAAAGTAAGTCTTTCCTGTAAGTATGACACTTCTTAGTATGGTGATTAAGTAGTCAGTCGCCCGATTATTAATAAGTTCTACATCCAGGTCTTCCCACAAATTATGAAGGTTTCGGAGTTGCTTAACCAGTGGCTGGCCAAAAGTTATAACGTCACCAAAATGTTGCGCCAATTTGTTGAATAAATAAGCAGTCCAGATATCTGCATTTCTTTTTGTTGAAAGCGGTCTATAGTAAAGAGGAATCAATTCCCGACATAGTGATGTGTTTTGATAATTAAATGGAGACCATATTCCCGGATAAAGGCCGAACTGTGAGTCAAATTCCGAACTCATTCCCGTTGCTCGGATTGGCCAGAATAAGCGTGAAATGGCATCAATATCCGGGTCTTCAAGCACCAGTCCCTGATTGACAACGACTCTGGCTTTTTGTCGCTGGTATGTTTTTTTATTCGACTCCGGGTTTCTTTGGTCCCATGGATATCCTCTGGGATAAAAGGGAATATTTCGTTCTTCGATCAGTGCATTGTGTACATTGAACCAGCCGGATTCGTTTTTAATCAGGTTAAGTTCGGATTCCGTCCCGGTTATTGAATGAAAGCCTACAAAATCATGTTCAGTCATATAATTATCATCATCAACCGCAATCGTTCTGTCACAACCTCTAATATAACTAAGAATACCTCCTAAAATGACTCGGTCTGGAGTGTTGTAAGGAAACAGGTCCAGCAGCTTTTTGTGGTCTGACAAAGCGTTCTTCTGGTCTTCTATACCTAAATATTCAATCTCAACTCTAAATTCATGGCCTTTTTTCTCACAATATTCCTTTGTTTCGGTCGGTGTCTTTACATCCCCTATAACCAATATTGAGGTATCTGATAAATGGCCATATTTATTTAGATTTTCACATATACCTTCTATAAATTTTGGAACGTTTATAGTCGTGATAGTTATAACAGTATTACTCATTGCGGGGATTTCCTTTCATCTATAGGTGGTTGTTTGTTATAGTTTTCATTTATTTCAGCAATGTTCTTTGTAGAATTGTCCACTTTTTTTTGCTAAGTCAGCCCCACTAATCAAAAAGGCCCCTTAAATTTGTTTTCATAGGTATAGAAGTTTTCACTGGATAAATCTGTTTCTTCAAGACTCAGCTTTTGCTCTATCGCTCTGATAATATTAGTTGCATTCGGATAAAAAAGATTTTCGAGAGGTCTTGTACATGGACAATGAGTAAATGCAAATCCCAGTCTATTGACAGGTGACTTGAGTTTTCCGAAGCATTTTTCAGCTATTCTGGCGGCAATCTCCGCGCTAAAGCCGCAATGTGTCCAATCATTATCTGCGATGATGCAGTGTCCTGTTTTATTGACGGAATCGATTATGATGGTATCTTCAAGGGGGGCGGCTGAACGGGCATCAATTACCTCTACGCTCATATTGTGTCTTTCTTTCATAATTTTAGCGGCGCGCAGAGCCTCAACGTTCATCCAGGAAGTACCGACAATTGTTATGTCATCCCCAGGGGACAGTATATTCGGCTGGCCGATAGGAACTAAATAATCACCTTCAGGGACTTCATCAACTGCATAATAAAGCCACCTGTGTTCAATAACTATAACTGGATTATCATCCCTTATTGCTGAAATAAGCAGGCCTTTTGCATCTGCAGGTGTAGTCGGCATGACAACTTTCAGACCTGGAACGTGAGCAAAACAACAGTGCATTGTTTTACTGTGCTGAAATGCTTGCCCCCATCCTCTGCCAATAATAGCTCTGATAACCAAAGGCACCTTTAGCTTCCCACCTGACATATACCTGTAGGATGATACCATATTGGCCAGTTGGTTCATCGCCAACAGTAGAAAATCCACCCGCATGTGAATATGGATCGGCCTGGCTCCGTTTATTGCGGCACCAAGTCCGAAACCGGTCATAGCATCTTCTGATAAAGGTGTATCAAAGCATCTTTCGACGCCAAATTTTTCTAACAAACCATTGGTGCTGCCAAATATCCGTTTGTGGTCTGGTACCCCTATTCCATATGTGAAGACAGCCGGGTCCCGTTCCATCTCCTGGGTCATCGCTTCATTGATTGCTTGGCAGTAGGTAATTTTCCTCACGCTAACACTCCCTGATAAAGCTCAGAAGTTCCACTGAAGCCCGCTTCTTTCGCTTTGGCGATACTGTTGTCTATTTTGGAGTCGATGTCCATTTCCATATCTTTTATGTCATTCTCCTCCATGCCTAAATCTTTCAACTTTTTTCTTTGAAGCTCTATTGGGTCAACTTTCAGCCATTCATCGAAGTTATCTTTTGAGTGATATGCGGCATCAAAATCCTGATTCACCCCGACGTGCTCGAGATATCTGAAATATTGCAATCTAAGAAAACATGGCAGCATCTCTGTCTTAATCCGACGAATTGCTTGTGAAGCCAATTGGTGAATTGCTTCCACATCTGTTGTTTTATCTTCGTAGGTCAGGCAATTGAAATTGGAAACTACATCAATAATAGACTCATATCCTCTTCGTTGAGATTTTGATGTGTGGACAGCCAGATCATTGTCCTCACAGACAAACAGAATCGGTAGTTTCATCAAAGATGCAAGATTGAGACTTTCCCAGAATACTCCTTCCTCTACAGCACCGTCACCAAAGAACACCGCTACAATCCTGTTGTTTTTTGCTCGCTTGTTTGCAAAAGCGGCTCCTACAGCTACTGGTATAGCGCTGGCTACAATAGCCGAAGTGCCCATAAATCCGTAGTCAG
>JASFMF010000314.1:0-3742 GCA_050117705.1 Phycisphaerales bacterium | reverse complement strand
AAAACGGGGTGGCTGTTGCCCTCTACCAATACTTCCGCCCATAGTGGCTCACCAGATGCTCTATCTGTAATGACGCCGCGGACGCCGATATGGACCGCTTCGAGAAAGCTAAGCATCGACTCGGAATTATCCGACCAGTAGCCTGGGATTTGATTTGGATACGGTCTAAAGCGATTCGATAATTCGATACCAACTTCATTGCAGCTTAGGTAGCAGTAATTCCAGTCCACAGTGTTCCCCGCCGCGATATACCACGCGGCAATGTTTCCAATACCATCAGGGAAAAAGGGATTATTCCACATCGGTTCATTATGCACGGAGTAACGCCGGGCGATTTCCTCGAACAGCAGGTCATCAGGCGTGGGGGTATCCATGCTCAGAAGCTCTTCGTTATAACCGTAAGGATAAAGAACACATAGCATCCCCGTATGAAAAGTTCCGGACAGGACAAGGCTGTTCTGTGCCGCCCAGTTCATAACATGCTGTGTTTCAGGCTGACGGTCCTCATTCTGGAGCGGTCCTCCTTCGTATATATTTTGCTGAATATCATCTGGGCGGGGAAAGTCACGATTAAGATCGATGCCGTTGGCATTAAATCGCTGGTATGATGTGTGGCCGTCCGGATTTAGCATAGGCAGGACCCAGATGGCTGTTTCGTTGACGAGGTTGGTTATTCGTTCGTCTGTGCCGTACTCCGTCAGGAGCAGCTCAATAAAATAAAGACACATCTCAGTGCCGAGCGGTTCGTTGCCGTGTATTGTAGCATCGTATTTAAACTCCGGCTCGTCTTCCTCATCGTCCGGATTGTCACTTATAAGTACGGCCCAAAGCTCACGCCCGTTGACCGACTGGCCAAGGGTAATAAGTCGGCAAATATCAGGATATGTCTCTGCGTAATAGTTCAGTTTATATGTAAGAATGCAATAGCTGTGATATCTGTTTGACGACCTTGATTTCGAATCCTCCGGCTGGATTTGCCGCTCGATTTTGTTGTATTCGTAGCCGGCCTGTTTGAGCCGTTCGAGTTCTGATTCGGTTGTAAATATTGTGGCGATATCTCCCCTGACTCTGCCGATGTTGTATCCTGCGCGGGCAAGTTCGCCCAGAGCGTTACGGTTCGACAACTTGACTTCTACTTCGAAAATTTCACCTAATCTCGGGCCTGCCGCAGTGATGGAAGTCGCACCGGCGCCGATGTCTTCCCCTAAAGCGGGCGCAACGATAACAGCGAATATGAATCCGGTCAACCATAACCTGATTTTAAGGCCGTTTAACAATCGCATTTTCCACTTTTTTGTCCTCAGACAAATACCGAACCTGCCTTTAAAAGCTGTTTGCGCTTTTCAGGCCCTGTTAAGTCTACGGACAAAGACCTCCGTTATATTAAGGTACGCCCCTTCCTCTTTGTGGTGTATTGCGTGAAAAATTCTCGTCTCTTATACAATATTACACCCTTAAATCTTATTGTCAAGAAAATTTCAAAAAAAAGTCAAGTAAATCAAAAAAAATTCCCAGCCGTTGTTTGTGCCGTTAGGGAGAATTTGTCTTTTGCTTTGAGACGGGTGTTTTGATATACTATATACAGGCCTTTGTAGAATCGATGACGAAGAAATTTTCTTTTTTTCTATTAACAAAACGCCGCCCGCAAACGACTAATACCTTTGGAGTCATATATGGCCGAAGAATATTCTGTTTCGGAAAAGGTTTATCCGACAAAGGAGCTGGGTAAGCTGAGCATCCTTGATATGCTCAATTATTTTGAAAAGCGTGGTGCTATGCGTGTCTCGGATTTGCATATCAAGGTCGATGCTCCCCCTGCGTATCGAATTGACGGCGACCTAGTGAGACTAAAGGGTCCAAGTGTCGATACGAAGATGTCCAGGCAGCTTCTCTACCCGCTCTTAAGCAATGAAAATTTACGCAAGCTGCGCTCTCGACACAGCGTTGACTGTTCGTACAGGCTCGGAAGACTACAGTTTCGAATTAATATTTTTCGGGAGAACGATGGCTTGGCCGGGGCAATCAGGGCTTTGTCTCTGGACATTCCGCAGGTGGAGGAAATCGGGTTTCCGAATGATATCTGGCAGGACATCATTAATCGCAAACACGGCCTGGTTCTGATGACGGGAATTACAGGCGCAGGTAAATCTACAACCATCGCCTCAATCATTCAGCGAATCAGCGAAAGAAGTGCCGTCAGAATTATGACGGTCGAGGACCCTATTGAATACATCTTCCAGCAGAAACACTCCATGATTTCACAGCGCGAGCTTGGCCGGGACGTCGAATCTTTCAATGAAGGCTTAAAAGAAATGCTCCGCCAGGACCCCGATGTCATATTCGTCGGTGAGATGCGGGATGCCGACACAATAGCTATGACGCTCATGGCCGCCGAGACGGGCCACCTGGTCTTTTCCACGCTGCACACAAGAGATGCAACCGGCACGGTAACACGAATACTGGACTATTTCCCTTCTGGCAGGCAGGCCGAAGTTCGCAATCAGATGTCACTCGGACTGGCCTACATTATAAGCCAGAAGCTCATACCCAAAAAAGACGGTACCGGCAGAATTGTTGCGATGGAAATCCTTAACAACAATTTCGCCTGTGCCAACCTGATACGTACCGGCAAAGTCGAGCAGCTTTACTCACAACTGCAAACCAAAACTCAAAACAAGCCTGACGAAAAAATGATAACGCTGGAAAAACATCTGGCTATGCTCGTTAAAGAGGATAAGATTGAGCTGCAGGAAGCCAGAAAGTGGACAAACAACATTAAAAACTTTGTGACCGCTTTGCAGCAGGAGTAAGCCCGGCGTCTTTTATTCTTTAGGTGGAAAAGAGTCTCTTATTTTATATTTAGCTTTGATTTTATATGGCAATCCAGTTTTTTTGTCCCAATTGCAATGAGATACATGAGCTTGAAAATGCTCAGTCCGGCAAACGCTCGCAATGTACCAACTGCGGCCAGTTTTTCATAGTTCCTCCCGAAAGTTTCAGAAAGCCCAAAAAAGTTGAGCCGCCCAAAGAAAAGAGCGACCCCATACCCGGCTTTTACCGCGCGGTTTTTGTCGATAATTTCAAACTTTTTTTAGATAAACAGAACGTTACTTCACTGACCTTTGCAGTTGCATTAGTATGTTTCAGATTTTTTACACACGGCGTGTGTTGTTTCGGATACTTGACATATTTTGTCGCCTGGGGCTGGCTGTTCGGTTTTTATCTAAACATTATTTACGAGACGGCCTTTGGTATAGACAAACTGCCCGAAATTTACCTCGGAACGAGTGTTACCTTCTTATGGTATATTCTTAAGCCGCTTTTCCTTTTCTCTTTCACAATGGCCGTCGTCCAATTGCCGGCAATTATTACGATTTTAGTGCTAAAAGAAAAAGGCTATTCGTTCGATAATATCCGGCAGTTGGAATTTGGTTTATTGCATGTCTTTTTTGTCCTTGGCTTGTTTTTGTTCCCGGTAGCCACATTGACTGCCTCCGTAGGACAGACAATCACTTATTTCAGGCCCGATTATCTTCTCGCCCCCGTACTTAAAACGTTTGCCCCTTATGTTGTAACGGTCCTGTTGCTTATCATCGCGGCTTTTCTTGAAACTAAGACGGTTCAGAACACCCACGCTTCGTTACCCAAAACCGCTTTCGATTTAATATTGAATCTCACCGTTCAGTTTGTTGCTATACTCGCCATGCGTTCTATCGGCCTGTTCCACCGTCACTATAGCTGC
>JASFMF010000313.1:0-3758 GCA_050117705.1 Phycisphaerales bacterium | reverse complement strand
AGCGCGCCGGCGTAGAACCAGTAGAATACTTCGAGGCGAGCGAGCAGGCAAAAACAGAAGTGCCCCAAGTGGAATTCTAATATCATCCGGTAAACTAATGAAATAATGGAAAAGGCTGAGGAAAAAATCCTAAAGACAACGCGGTGTGGTATATCCCATTCTATCCACGGCTATAAGGAATAAGCCGTAAAAATCTACTCTTGTGCAGGCGGACTAAAATATTGGAAGAACTCCGAATCAATGGGCAAAACAATGGTAGTATCTTTACCAAGTGACTTCTGGTAGGCCTCCAGGGTTCTGAGAAACGAATAAAACTCAGGGTCGTTCTCATAAGCCTGGGCGTAAATCTTGAGGGCTTCGGCGTCACCTTCTCCTTTTAACTTCTCAGCCTTTTTATAACTTTCAGCAAGCAGAATCATCTTTTCTTTGTCGGTTTTTGCCTTAATCTTTACGGCCTCCTCCTCGCCCTCGGAGCGATACTTTTTCGCGATTTTATGCCTTTCGGACTTCATTCGGTCAAAGACCGAATATGTATTATCCTGCGGCAGGTCGGCACGCTTTATTCGAACGTCGATAATCTGGATTCCATAATCGGCGGCCTTCTGGGCGCACTGCTCGGCGACTTTGTGCATTATCTGCTGGCGGTTGACCGAGACAATTTCTGTCAGGCTGTGCCTGGCAAGCTCCTCGCGCATCTCAGAAAAAACAATATCATCCAGTCTCGACTGTGCGCCGTTTTCGCTCCCCACAGTTTGATAGAACTTCAGCGGGTCGATGATTTTCCAGCGGGCATAATTATCGATGACCAGGTGCTTTTTATCATCGGTGATAATTTTAGCCGCGTCAGCGTCATATTCCAAAATCCTGGCCTCGAACTTGTGCTTCGCCTGAATCAGTGGAATCTTAAAATGCAGGCCGGGCTGCTTGGCCTCTCTTACGAATTTCCCCAACTGGGTTACAATAGCCTGTTCGGTTTCATCTACAGTGAAAATTGAGGTGGCAAGCGCCACTGCGATTATCACGACTATCGCGACGAATATAATAGCACTGATAAGCTGTTTATTCATCTTGACCTCCGAGTATTCGGATTTTGATTTCGCGGCTGATTTGTAAACGAGGCACCTTCAAGAGGTAAAAGTTTCAATATACCGTCTCCAGACTGGGAATCTATAATAAACTTTTTAACACCCGGAAGTACCTTCTCCATCGTCTCTATATATAGCCGCTTTCGCGTTATGTCTTTCGCACTCTGATATTCTTTAAGAACGGCCAAAAATTTCTCCACATCGCCTTCGGCCCGTTTTATCTTCTCTTCCTTGTAGCCTTCGGCCGCTAATATTATGCTCCTGGCCTGGCCTCGTGCCTTGGGGAGAATATCCTCATTATAACCTTTGGCTTCCTGTATCAATTTTTCCTTGTCCTCCTTGGCGCTTACGACATCGCTAAATGCTGCTGCAACCTCTTTAGGCGGCTGGACGGTCTGAAGCTTAACCTCGATTATCCGAACACCGCTTTCATAACCATCGACTATTTCCTGCATGAGCGTGCGAATGTCGATTTCAACCTGTAGTTTTTCCTTGATTAACACATCGTCAATCGGCCTCATACCGACAACCTGCCTCAGTGCCACTTCGGCGGCATCTTTAATCGTACCCTGCGAACCTTCCAGTTTGCGCACATTAAAGAGATAGTCAGCGGCATCCTTTATCTTATACTGAACTATGATTTGTGCATCGATAATCTGCTCATCGCCGGTAAGCATTAGTGACTCTTCAGTGTGGAACTTGTACCTTGCCGGCGGGCCCGAGCTAATGGTCTCAAAGCCGATTTCTATACGCCGGACCTGCTGTATTTTGGGCCTGTCAACTTTTTCTATTGGTCTGGGTAGATGGTAATGTGGGCCCGGCTCAGTTGTCCTTACAGCCTTGCCAAACCGGCGTACCACCCCTTGCTCACCAGGTCTTACAATATATATCCCGGACAAAAGCCACAATAACAACACAAGCGGAATCCCCAACTTGAGCCAGAAACCCAACTGTTTGGGAATTTGAAATTTTGTGTTATAATCACCTTCCCATTGACTTACCCGTTCCATACGAGGTCCTTTCTAAAATATAAGCGATGCTCTCTACCGCAAACAGTCAATTATAGATTGGCCCAATGCCACGTCAAGAAGATTTAATAGTAATGTTGGGCTTGCCCGGCCTCGATTGTATGGTTATTATATCGAATAACGTTAAAAAGTATAAAGAGCGAAAACCACCTTAAATCACTAAAAAACAATGGACGAAAAAGGAAAACATCCGAAAGACAGCGCGGTCGTAACAAGGTACCTGCTTATGCCCCAGCAGGCCAATCCGCACGGTACCGCGTTCGGTGGGGCAATCGTGGCATGGATAGATATGGTGGCGGCAATGGTGGCACAAAGGCATTGCGGCAAAGAAGTCGTCACAGCAGGAATCGACTCACTGATTTTTAAGGAGCCTATTCGCATCGGTGACCACGTCATTCTTAAAGCCTCGATAAATTACGTGGGCACCTCATCAATGGAAATAGGTGTTCAGGTCAGCAGGGAAGACCCATACACCGGAAAGCAGGTCATTGCAACAACGGCACACTTGACCTTTGTCGCGCTGGATGATAACAAAAAGCCGACCGATGTCCCCCCCATTCTGCCCGAAACGGAACAGGAAAAGAAACGATACGAGAACGCCAAAATACGCGTCCAGACAAGAAAAGAGCTGTTAAAGAAAATGAGCTGACACCTTATGCGCGCAGCAAAAACCGAGAGATTTAGGCCAGTCTAATCCTACAGCGATAAAAATTAAACACACTAAGCAAAAAACGAAGGCTTTTAGTGAAAGCGCTTGAAGTAAAATCTTTAACAAAATGGTACGGCTCAGCCAGAGGTGTCGAAGACCTGTCTTTCGATATCGAGAAAGGAGAAATCTTCGGCTACCTCGGGCCTAACGGCTCAGGCAAAACCACAACTATTCGTTGTCTTCTGGGCCTGCTCAGGCCGACAAGTGGTGACTGTCACGTCCTTGGGCAGCGCGTCATGCCGGGCCGCGCCACTCAGCATACACGCATCGGCTATCTGCCCGGCGATTTTCGAATCTGGTCCGGGCAAACGGCACGAAAGTCGCTTAAGATACTGGCGGCGTTAGGTAATGAGGATGACAACACAAGCAAACGATGCGAGGAGCTGGCCGAAAGACTCGACCTGGACCTTGACCGGCGCGTGCGGACTTTATCAAAAGGCAACCGTCAGAAAGTCGGCGTCGTCTACGCATTTCAACACCAGCCCGACCTTCTCGTTCTCGACGAGCCGACCATCGGACTCGACCCGCTCATACGGCAGATTGTACTGGACATGATTCGTGAAGCCTCACAAGCCGGCGCAACCGTTCTGTTGTCTTCTCACGATCTGAGTGAAGTATCTGCGGTTTGCGGCCGGGCCGCCATATTACGCCAGGGCCGACTGGTAGAGCTGGCCGCCGTATCCAAAATCGTTCAGGAAGGTAAAAAACACCTTAAGGTCTGGTTCACTAAAGGAACACAGATACCAAGCCTTCCCGCCAACCAGCTGCCGGGCGTGCGCGTAATTCAACAGGAGTCCGAATCACTTCATTTGTCTTACCAGGGCTCCGTCGGTCCGGTCTTAAAGTGGCTCGCGCAATACCCCGTTGACCGCATCTCAACAAGGCAGACCTCTTTGGAAGAAGCATTTATGCAATACTACAGCAGGGACCAACTCT
>JASFMF010000312.1:0-3760 GCA_050117705.1 Phycisphaerales bacterium | reverse complement strand
TGTTGATAGATGTTCTCGGCTGTCTTTGCAACTTTCTCATCATCCTGGTTGACAGAAGTAATCAGTACCTCGAAAGGAGCTATACTAATAGGCCAGATAATACCGTTTTTATCATTGCCAAGCTCAATTGCCGAAGCGAGGATACGATTTATCCCGATGCCGTAGCAGCCCATAAGACAGGGTTTTTCGTCATCCTGTTCATCGAGGAATTTTGCACCGAGTTTGATACTGTACTTTGTACCAAGCTTAAAAACCTGCCCGACTTCAATGCCCTTTTTGAAGAGAAGCTCTTTCCCATTGTGTCTGTCACCTTGCTGTGCATAGCGAATATCGGCAACAGTAATGTCATCGCCTTCGAGAGGAAAATCTCTGCCGGGGACTACGTTTTTAATATGATAATCGGTCTTATTAGCACCGGTCACGCCGACCGCCATCGCAGCTACCGCGTGGTCGATAATCAATTTGTCAACTTCTAGGTTTATTGGTCCTGCAAAACCAACATTTGCGCCGGTTGCAAATTGTATCTCATCTGGCTCAGCTAATTCGGCAGATTCTCCCAACGTTACCCTGAGCTTTTCAGGATTAACTTCATGGTCACCACGCACAAGGACTGCAACATGCTCATATTCTACCACTTTTCCCGTAGTTACAGCCCCACCAGAATGTTTTGCTCGCTCCCGACTAATACTCTTTTTTAATTCTGCTGTGAGAGGTGGTGATGTATAGATTAGTGTTTTTATCATGTCTGATGGTTGTGTTTTAAGGAACTCACAAACTGCATCGATAGAGCCGATATTAGGTGTGTGGACTTCTTCGGGTTGGGGAATGTCGGTAGCTGCTTTTTCTTTTGGTAATGGATCAACATTTGCTCTTTCGAGATTAGCTGCGTATGAGCCGTCTTCGGTATAGACGATAGTATCTTCGCCGGATTCGCAGGGGATGGTGAATTGATGCGAGCCTGAGCCGCCCATCTCGCCGGATTCAGCCTCGACAATCACGTATTCGAGTCCGCACCGTTTGAAAATCCTGCAATATGCGTCGTACATCGCTTTATATGATTTATCGAGACCTTCGAGGTCGGCATCGAAGCTGTATGCATCTTTCATTATAAATTCGCGGGAGCGAATCGGCCCAAATCGCGGCCTGAATTCATCACGGAATTTCGGACTTATCTGGTAAAGATTAAAAGGCAACTGTTTGTAGGATTTAACTTCTCCGGCGGCGAGGTATGTAAAAACCTCCTCCGCAGTAGGACCAAGGACGTTTACTTTGCCGTGGCGGTCTTCGAGGCGGAATATTGTTGGACCATAGTCGATACTCCGGCCTGTCCTGTCCCAAAGCTCGAGCGGCTGCATTGAAGGAACGAGAATTTCCTGTGCACCGGCCTTGTTCATTTCCTCGCGGACTATTGCGATAATCTTCAGCAGGCTGCGCCAGCCGAGAGGCAGGTATGTATATGTGCCGCTGGCGACTTTACGCATAAAGCCGGCGCGAATCAATAATTGATGGCTGGCTGTTTCCGCGTCCGAAGGAATTTCCTTAACCGTCGGTATAAACATCAGGCTGTATCTCATATTTTGTTCCTTGTAGCTCGTGAATGGTTATCGCATTAACTCAGAACATATCTAATTCACAGAGCATGTTTATAGCCCAAAGGGTAGTTATTTGCAAGGACATTTCATAACCCGCCAAACAGCAAATCGACAGGTAGTAAAATTTACACTTAATTTTCTTGCAATATGGGTCTATGGTTTGTAAAGTCAGCAAAAATTTTCGAACAGTAAAAATCAGGGCGATTAGCTCAGCTGGCAGAGCAGCTGACTCTTAATCAGCGGGTCACAGGTTCGAATCCTGTATCGCCCATTTTTTCCCCATTAATTGATAGACGTGTGCTTCTGTCCTTTTGTTATGGTAGTGTCCTTGTCGTTTGATTACGAAGTTGATTAACCGGTGCACGGTCATCGGTTAACACTTTTGCGTATTTGCCGGGGCGTAATTTTGGTCGCAGCCGCCTTGCAACCCATATCATATTAAAGGCCGGCTTATGTTTTTGCTGCCACATTTTCGCCCGGTTTGTTGCACCGCTGGGAGTAAGTGTCGGAGCCTTTGGGCCGGGCGCTACTAAAATGGCGTTATTAGAATAAGTACCAAGAAAGACCTGGCAGCGCTCGAAGGCGGCTAAATAAGTCTTAAATTCCGCGTCAAAGAGACGGTTTCTGTAAAACACATTCGCTACTACAGCTCCATCATCGGAAAGAACACCTTTTACTTCCTCAAGGAATTCCTTTGTCATAAGATGAAAGGGTATATAGTCGTTATTGAATGCATCGAGAATAATTAGGTCATATTTTGGCACCGGTTCGTTGCGGAGTTGTTTTTTAATAAATGTTCGTCCGTCTGAAATATGAACTTTAAGTTTTTCGTCTTCCCGAAAGCTGAAGAACTGTTCTGCAATCGGCGGAATTTCAGAGTCTATTTCTACCGCGTCAATTTCAACATTAGGATAGTAATAACGCATCTCCCGTGGGATGACACCACCTCCAAGTCCCACCACAAGTATCTTTTTGGGTTCCGGTTTGTAAAGTAGGCCGCTAAAGGTCAACATTGTATATTCCAGCATGTGTTCTCGCAGGTTATTCAGATTGACCCGGGTTTGTGCCTGAATGGGAGGCTGCCTGCCAAATCGAAGGGTCGTAACAGGGCCATTTTGGTAAACAAATATGCGTTGATACAGTGAATCCTTGGAGTAAACGATTTGTCCTAATCTTTGAGCAGCAGCTAAGTTGAGAAGCTTTGGCAGCCCAAAAATTGAAATAATTACGACCGAAACAAAAATCGCTTTGTGCGTTTTACTTTTCATAACAGGCCTTTTTCTTAAATGGATTGTTTTTGGTCTTAGTTTTTGTTTCCTTGACTTATTTAATACTCCATTTCCACCTGTTTTGTGCGAACGTATATAAGAGAATTATTCCACCCAGTGCTAATAATACGAATCCTGAGACATATATTGTTCGCCGCACGGAATAAAGCACGAGGTAGAATGCCGTTATTATGCAACCCAGGAAACTGGCCATAGTTGAGAAGGCAAGCACCAGGCCGGCGCTATAACCGGAATCACTTGCCTGCGTCGTAAGCCAGCGTACCATAGTGGGTGAAACCGTTCCGAGTAAAAGGGTCGGGACGCCGAATAAAGCAAGTGAAGCTAAAAGTGAGCCCCATTTCTCATCTAATCCCATATTGAATATCCCATCGCATACCGGCTCTATAAAAAAAGGCATCGCACAAAGCCATATACCTGACATTATTAGATTAATACCCAGTATCTTTTTGCTGTTGGTTTTTCTGGAGAGCCATCCGCCGAGCAGGTATCCTGATGACAGACTGAGAAGAAACACTCCAATCACACTGCCGGTTACTACATACACGGCGCTACCGAAATATGGAGCGAGAATTCTCACTCCGAGTATCTCCAGCTCCATTATGAACCAGCCGCAGACACATGCGATTAAGATAGCAGCAATAGCGCGAGACTTTTGTCCGCTTTTTTGTGTCACTTTTGTTGTTGATTCCTGTTTCATGGGTACAGGAGTGTCGGCTTCTGTAATTGTTGCCTACGGTGGATTCTTTGTCCGCAGCTTTTGTCTTCGAAATCGGTTATTAATTAATGTACGCTCCAGAGATACAGTATTTGTGGCGTACTTAGTTCGTACAATGTATTTCTGTTGAGTTTTAATAAGTTTGGTTTGCGGTAACTAAAAAA
>JASFMF010000311.1:0-3763 GCA_050117705.1 Phycisphaerales bacterium | reverse complement strand
TGAAAAGCAGATTGTACCAGCCCGGCCTGTTTTCGTCAATGCCCCACCTGACCAGTAAAAATTCTTCCGAAAATCCTGTATTTACTATTTAAGATTTCCATCTAACAGTAGACGGGCAGGCAAAGCTTGGGTCCGCTAAGGCCATCAGATAAATCTGATGGTTCTTAACTTTTTACCTTAGGCTTTTTAATTTACCCTTAATCCCAAGCATATTAAAATAGAGCCAAAGAACGAACCTCAGACTCTCTTAACTCCGCATATTGTATGTGAGATTTTCAATCGTTAACCTAAGTCTGTCTAAAACCGGAGCTTCGATCGGGCCGGACGCACTTCAACTTTGCGTATCGTATGCGAAATTTTAAATCGTTGCTTCTGTGAGATAAGCTTTGCTATCTCACAAGGTGGAGTGAAAGAAATTTCTAAGAGGGTTGACAGAATCGTGTTCGGGTAATATATTAGCTAATCTTAATTTTCCCAGTGTGGTTGGCTGGGTGGGTGTCCGAAATTTTCGGGCGGAAATATTGTTTCGGGAATTATTATGATTTGAAATTTTGCTTAAAAGGAGAATTTTATAATGGCAGAAAAAAGGGTGTATTTTTTCGGCGGCGGCAAGGCCGAAGGTAATGCGAAAATGAAAGAGCTTTTAGGCGGCAAAGGAGCAAACCTGGCCGAGATGACCAGTCTTGGCGTGCCTGTTCCGCCGGGCTTTACTATTGCGACGAAAGTTTGCAGGGAATATGAAAAGTCTCGCGGCAAATGGCCGAAGGGGCTCGAGGCGGAAATCGATAAGAATCTGGCCAAGCTTGAAAAGGCAATGAAGGCCAAGCTCGGTGACCCGAACAAGCCGCTGTTGGTCAGCGTTCGAAGCGGAGCGGCCGTATCGATGCCCGGGATGATGGACACGGTATTGAACCTTGGGCTGAACGACGATGTGATTGAGGGGATTATTAAGAAAACGGAGAATCCGCGGTTTGCTTACGATATTTATCGGCGCTTTATCGATATGTTCGGCGATGTGGTTATGGGTTGCGACCATGAACACTTCGAAGAAGTAATCGATGCGGCCAAGAAAAAGGCGAGGGTGAAGCTTGATAATGAGCTGAGCGCCCAGCAGTTGAAAGAGGTTGTCGATAAATATAAGGCGGTTTATAAAAAGCATGTCGGCGCAATGTTCCCGCAAGATGGAAAGACACAGTTGAAACATTCTATCAACGCAGTGTTCGGGTCGTGGAATATCGAGCGGGCGGTCAAGTATCGACAGCTTAATAAGATTACAGGGCTTCTCGGTACGGCGGTGAACGTTCAGGCAATGGTTTTCGGGAATATGGGCGGTGACTGCGGGACGGGTGTTTGCTTTACGCGAAATCCGAGTGACGGCAAGAAAGAATTCTACGGTGAATTCTTGATGAATGCACAAGGCGAGGACGTTGTAGCAGGTATCAGGACGCCTGTGCCTTTGAAAAAGCTGAATAAGGTAATGCCGAAGGCATATAAGAAGCTTACAGGCTTGATGAACAGGCTGGAGCGGCACTATAAAGATATGCAGGATATGGAATTTACTATCCAAAACAAAGTGCTTTATATTCTTCAAACGCGAACGGGTAAACGCACGGCGGAATCGGCGGTGAAGATAGCGGTCGATATGGTTCAAGAAAGACTTATTACAAAGAAAGAAGCGGTCAATCGAGTGACACCTGAACAGTTAGACCGCCTGCTGCATCCGCACTTCGACCCGAAGGCCAAACGCAATGTAATCGCGAAGGGACTGCCCGCGTCACCCGGCGCGGCGGTCGGACAGGCCGTGTTTACGGCCGATGTCGCTGAGGCGTGGAAGAAGAAGGGCAAAAAAGTTATCCTCGTTCGGATTGAGACCAGCCCTGAAGATATCGGCGGGATGGATGCGGCGGTCGGTATTTTGACGGCGCGCGGCGGTATGACGAGCCATGCGGCGGTTGTCGCACGCGGGATGGGTACGTGCTGTGTTGCGGGTGTTGGCGCTTTGAATATAAATTATAAGACGAAGAAACTTACAGTTGGTAAGCTTAATATAAAGGAGGGTGACTGGATCAGCTTAGACGGCTCATCAGGTGAAGTTATGACGGGGCAGTTAGCTACGGTGGCTCCTACATTGAGCGGAGATTTCGGGAAGTTTATGAAAATCTGCGATAGCATTCGCAAGTTAGGCGTTCGTACGAACGCGGACACGCCGGGAGACTCGAAACGGGCAAGAGATTTCGGCGCTGAAGGTATCGGGCTTTGCAGGACGGAGCATATGTTCTTCGAGGGCGAGCGGATCTGGCCGGTGCGGCAGATGATTTTAGCGGCGGATGATTATGCTTTGATGCTGGATAAGATTGGTGCGGCCAAGACGGACAAAGAGAAAAAGGCAATTGAAAAAGAGTATGCAACAGCGAAGAAGCAGTTCGAAGGGGCGCTGAAGAAGCTGCTGCCTTATCAGAGGAATGATTTTGTGGGTATATTTAAGGCGATGGCGGGGCTGCCTGTTACGATTCGTTTGCTTGACCCGCCGCTGCATGAGTTTTTGCCGCAGGACAATAAGAACCAGGCGGAGATGGCAAGGCGGCTTAAAGTTAAGCCGGCAGTCGTTAAGGCGAAGGTCGAACAATTGCATGAGTTTAATCCGATGTTAGGTCATCGCGGGTGCAGGCTGGCGGTGACGTATCCGGCGATTTATCGTATGCAGGCGCGGGCGATTATCGAGGCGGCGCTGAAAGTCAAGAAAATGGGCAAGGTTGTTAAGCCTGAGATTATGATACCACTCGCGGGGGCTGTTTCGGAACTGAAGAATGTTAAAGAAGAAATTCTCGATGAAATCAAGATGGTCCTTAAAGAGAAGAAGACCAAACTCTCTTATATGGTCGGGACGATGATTGAGATTCCGAGGGCCGCATTGACCGCAGATGAAATAGCCAAGGAGGCGGAGTTCTTCAGCTTCGGGACAAATGACCTGACGCAAATGACGATGGGCTTCTCGCGTGACGATGCGGGCAAGTTCTTAGTCGAATACGTAAGAAAGAATATATACGCGGCCGACCCGTTCCAAGTGCTCGACCAGACGGGCGTCGGCAAATTAGTTGAAATGGGTACGAAGCTTGGCAGAAAAACCCGCAAGAATCTGAAGGTCGGTATCTGCGGCGAACATGGCGGTGAGCCGAGCAGTATCGATTTTTGTCACCGGGTCGGGATGAATTACGTTAGCTGCTCGCCCTTTAGAGTGCCGATTGCAAGATTAGCGGCGGCGCAAGCAGCGGTAAGATAGGAATTAGAGGATAGGGTTTATTTAATAGTATGGGGCGTTCCTTTGGAGCGCCTCATTTTTTTTGCGCAGGCGGCAAAAATAAAATTAAAAGTTGAAATTTAAAATGCAAAATTGGGGAAGGATAACGAGTTTTTAGTTTTAAGTGCTTAGTTTTAAGTTAAGGAATCGCTACGCGATGGTTTTTTTATGATTCCGCCGAAAGGCGGCGATTCCATAGTTTTATTTTTCGAGTTGTTAAGTGTGGGGCGTTCTTTTGGGACGCCTCGTTTTTTTGCGCGGAGGAGCAAAAAATAAAATTAAAAGTTAAAAATAAAAGAGCAAAAACACAGATTAAAATTCAAAATGAGATTATATCCTTGGGCCAGATCCCTCGACTCCGCTCGGGATGACAAAATAATCGATGCTCGATTTTGGATACTAGTGCCGTTTCCATTAAATAAGTTTCAGTTTTGTTGATTTTGTTTATTGCGATACCTGACATAT
>JASFMF010000310.1:0-3772 GCA_050117705.1 Phycisphaerales bacterium | reverse complement strand
TATTTATATTGTTCTCTTTGGACATCTTACACCGGGTGGTGGATTTGCCGGCGGGGTGATTTTAGCCTCTTCATACGTGCTGCTTATGCTGGCTTTTGGAAGAGAATTCGTACAGAAAGACCTGCCTTTGGCACTTGATTCGAAGCTTGATTGTCTGGGTGCCTTGCTTTTCGCTATGATAGCGATTTTGGGTTTTGTCTTTGGTGGAACTTTCTTCGTTAATTTCCTGTATCAGGAAGGGTATTTATCGGGTGAGCCTTTACGTCTTATAAGTTCCGGTACGATACCATTGTCAAATATTGCTATTGGTTTGAAGGTAGGCGCATCTTTATTTCTTGTGATTTTTCTGCTTTCAACCTTCAGACGTGATACATCAGTTAATAGGTAAGGAGTAAAAAATAATGCCTTATGCACTGTGTTTTTTACTATTCATGCTTGGGCTGTATTGTGTAGTTGTTAAAAAGAATATGGTCAAGATTGTAATAGGCATTATGGTTATGGAATATGCCGTCAATCTTTTCCTGGTTATGCTTGGATACCGTTTTGGCGGGATAGCACCGATAATTGACAATACAAATTTCAACCGGGAAACTGGTGAAGTTATGGCGAGTTTTATTCGAGGCTCTGTCGATCCGTTACCGCAGGCTCTTGTACTGACAGCAATCGTAATTAGTTTGGGTTCTTTGGCCCTTATGATTTCAATATGCATTAGAACTTATGAAAAATACGGCACCTTTGACATCACTCAAATAAGGAGACTAAAAGGATGAGCATATCGTTGCCCCTTTTCATTGCTGTTCCTTTAGTAATGGCGTTTTTGCTTCCGATTTTCGGCAGGAAAGGTAAAGTTGCTGCAACTTTCTTAGCCAATCTAACAACAGTTTTGTTGCTTGTGCTGGCCATTGGTACAATTGGTAAGTCTGGTGTTTATGAAGTGGGTAAATGGTCGATTCCTCTTGGTATTAATCTTGTTCTCGACGGCCTCAGTTCTCTTTTGCTTTTAGCTATCAGTGTTGTGAGCGCAGCCGCAATGCTCTTTAGTGTCAGGTATATGGAGCAATACACAGCCAAGGCAAAATACCTGAGCCTCTTTTTGCTCATGATCGCTGGTATGAATGGTGTAGTATTGTCGGGAGATATCTTTAATCTCTTCGTATTTCTTGAAATTGCTTCTCTCGCATCTTACGCACTTGTCGGTTTTGGGTGTGAGCACGAAGAGCTTGAAGCATCTTTTAAATATATGGTTCTTGGCACTATAGCTTCAATATTTATCCTGTTTGCAGTTGCTCTTGTATATGGAAACACCGGCACACTTAATATGACTTACATTTCACAGGCAATTAATACTTCAGGTTTAAACGCAGGCCTTACTTTTGCTTTAGCATTATTTATTGTTGGTTTCGGTCTGAAAGCTGCACTTGTGCCATTCCATGCTTGGTTGCCCGATGCACATCCATCAGCTCCGGCACCAATTTCGGCAATGCTTTCGGGGGTATTAATAAAAGCTCTTGGTGTATATGCACTTTGTCGTGTCATTTTCAATATTTTTGGTGTTTCTATTACTATAGGCTGGACGCTAATTGCTCTCGGAGTTTTAAGCATGGTTGTGGGTGTCTTTTTAGCCGTTGGGCAGTGGGATTTGAAACGCCTTCTTGCATACCACAGTATCTCACAGATGGGTTATGTTGTGATGGGAATTGGCCTGGGCGCTCTTATTCTCGCTCAGGGTGGTAGTGTTGCATGGGCTTCTTTGGCAATACTGGGCGGGCTTTTTCATCTTGTTAACCACGCCGTGTTCAAATCTTTATTGTTCCTGACAAGTGGCTCGGTTGAAATGGCAACAGGAACAAGACAGCTTAAGCAGCTTGGCGGACTTTCAGAAACGATGCCGGCTACTCGTACTGTTTGTGCTATCGCCTCAGCTTCAATTGCCGGTGTACCTCCTTTTAATGGTTTCTGGAGTAAGCTTTTACTTGTTGGAGTTGCTGTGGGGGCAGGTTTCTATAGTTTAGCGGCGGTGACGGTACTTGTAAGCTTAGTTACATTAATATCGTTTTTGAAGGTTCATAGGTACGCTTTCCTGGGCGAGTTGCCGGAAAATCTCAAACAGGTAAAGGAGCACAAGGGTTCTATGCTTGTGTCTATGGTTTTTCTGGCCTGTTTATGTGCGCTTATGGGATTGCTTTTACTGCTGCCTGACTTAAGGCAGAGTATTCTCGAACCTGCTGTCGAAGTATTAACGAACGGACTAAAATACTCTGCTGATGTAAAGGGAATGTTACAATAAGGGTCTTATCATATGAGACGTATAATTTATTTCGTTTTAGCGTTTATTGTCTGGATTTTACTGACATGGCCTTTTGTTGGCGGCAAAATCGATTTACAGGTTGTGGTTGCTGGTTTTATAGCTTCAATAATCGTATCGATTATGTTCCATGAAATACTACCGAAAGAACACCATGTTTTTATTTCGCCGATAAGAATATTTTGGTTCCTGGTTTATGTACCGGTATTCTTCTATTACGTTATGAAGGCAAATTTGGATGTTGTTTATCGTGCTTTGCATCCTAAGATGCCGATAAAACCTGGAATCGTTAAAATAAAAACAAATCTAAAAACGGACTCCGGGATTACTGCATTGGCTAATTCTATTACTCTGACGCCCGGCACTCTTACTGTGGATGTAACAGATGATGGTTTTTTGTATATACACTGGATTAACGTTAAATCTGATGACATAGAACAGGCATCCGAATTCATAGCTCGAAGATTTGAGTGGTTTCTGAAGAAGATTTTCGAATAGAAAGAGGTAGTTATGATACCGTTATTTTACATTGGTTTATGTATATGCTGTTTCTTGTGTTTATACAGAATAGGCCGCGGCCCAAGTGCTCCGGACAGAACTGTGGCCATTGATATTTTGGGTATTGTCGTAGTGGGTTTTTGTGCCATTCTTGGGCTGGTGACAAAAAAAGATTTTTATCTCAATATTGCTCTCGCGTGGGCGCTGCTTAGTTTTATCGGGACCATAGCATTGGCAAAGTTTTTGGAGGGCAGAAGTTTCGATGACTGATATCATTGGCTACATACTAATAATAATTGGAATTTTGTTTGATATTTTCGGTTGTATCGGTCTGGTTCGTTTTCCTGATGTTTACAATCGTCTGCAGGCCTCAACAAAATGCGTCACACTTGGTACTATTTTACTCTTGGTTGGTGTTGCCTTCGCGAGCGGTTCAGGGGCCATTGGTGCCAAAGCAGTAATCTGCGCTGTTTTTATATTGATGACTTCACCTACCGCAGCACACGCAATCGCCAAAGGTTCGTATGCTTCCGGCGTAGATTTATGGGAAAATAGCGTGGTTGACAAATATGCAGAGGAAATCAACAGCCAGTAAAATATTTATGTACTTTATAAATAAATAAATAGTCGGTTATTAATAACCGGGGAGTTGAAAATTGCGTTACCCAAAATTAAGAGAATTAAAAGAAGCTGTTATTGCGGTCTTTTCGCCGCGTTTTACAACTCGCTTTCCTGCCAAGCCGTGTATAGTCCCGGAAAGATATAGGGGTAAAGTTGAATTCGATCTCGAATCATGTATTGGTTGCGGTGCCTGTGTTAATGTTTGTCCTACTCCCAATTGCCTGAGCATGGAGGACGACCTTGAAGCTGATCCTCCGGTAAGACGAATCACACACCGATATGACACCTGTATCTTTTGTGGTAACTGCGAATCAAACTGCACCACGGATACAGGTATAAAACTTTCGA
>JASFMF010000309.1:0-3790 GCA_050117705.1 Phycisphaerales bacterium | reverse complement strand
GTTAAGAGTAGTGTCGGCGATAATAATACTCATATTTTTTGCAATATATGCCTCATCGGGACTTAAAGCGACCGGGCTGTTATTCGAATCAACATTTAATATGAAGTATCACTTAGCAGTCGTAATAGGAGGGATGGTTATTATCGCTTATACGTTTTTAGGAGGTTTTCTGGCGGTCTGCTGGACGGACCTGCTGCAAGGCGCGCTAATGGTCTTTGCAATAGTGATAGTTCCGGCACTGACATATAATTCCGTCGGAGGTATCGAGGCAATAAGAGAAACAACGGAAGTGAAAAATATATCTACAAGCCTGATACCTAAGGGAGAGAATTTGCCGGCTTCTATTCTAATGATTATCTCCAGTATGGCCTGGGGACTGGGTTATTTCGGCCAGCCGCATATATTGGTGAGATTTATGAGCATCAAATCGGTGCGGAAACTCGGGCAATCTATGGTAATAGCAATCGTATGGGTGTTTCTGTCATTGGGCGGAGCGGTGATAATCGGCTTTATCGGGATGGCAATGTTCGAGAACCTTAGCGGCGGTGAAGAAGAAAAGGTGTTTATTTATATGATACGCGACCTTTTCAATCCGTGGTTCGGAGGGATACTGTTAGCGGCGATTTTCTCGGCCATTATGTCAACAATAGATTCGCAACTGCTGGTCTCGTCTTCGGCGCTGTCGGAAGATTTCTATTGTAAAGCGATAAGGAAAGAGGCGTCGGAAAAAGAGATTGTATGGGTTGGAAGAGGATGCGTTATTGTAATTTCAATAATAGCATTAATTATGGCGCTCGATAAAGATAATACGATTTTAGGGATAGTTTCGTACGCGTGGGGCGGTTTCGGGGCAGCTTTTGGCCCTTTGATACTATTTTCGCTATACAGCCGAAAGACAACCTGGCAATCCGCCCTTGCGGGGATGGTAGCCGGGACTGTGGTGCTCGTATTGTGGAAACAAGTTGGGCTGAGCGAGACAATGTATGAAATCGTCCCCGGCTTTATTGCAAATTGCCTTACGATTTATACGGTTAACTTCTTTGCCTGTCAAAAAGATGAAGCGGTTCTGAAAGAGTATGAAGATGTTATAAATAAAATCGGGGCAAAGGAGATTTGATTATAAAGACCAGAAAAAAATATTGCAGTAAGCCGAGAGTGTGATTATCATATCGTGTTCAGGGCCCGTAGCTCAGCGGTTAGAGCAGTGGACTCATAATCCATTGGTCCGAGGTTCGAATCCTCGCGGGCCCAGTACGATAACTTATCGAAATCTAAAGACTTACATGTTTTTGGATTTTTAAGTTTTCGGCAGAAAATCGTTTTTGTGTCCAATTTATTTACTCTGCATCAAAAGCTTATTAAGGAATGTACCAGCTTTTTCGATATCTTCTTCCCTGACGGCAAGGTAATATTTTTTAGTTGTCGTGATATTCGAATGACCCGTATTTGACGGAAATGTAGCAGCCATCAAGTATAAACTAGCCAGTAAATCACTTACGGTGTATAAATTTAAAAGATTGTGAAAAAATTTCAGAATTTTTATATTTTCCGCTTGATATTTTTAGGAAAGCCTAATAATATTAGCCATTCCTAACAATTTAAGTGCGTTGATGAGTATGAGTGCAAGCAGACAATTAAGTGCCAGTTTGGAAGATTACCTTGAGGTGATATTCCGGATAGCCGCCTCGAAAGGGGCCGCCAGGACCACTGCTATTGCAAAAGAGCTCGGAGTAAGAGCTGCTTCGGTGACGGGGGCTTTGCAGGCATTAGCTGAAAGAAAATATATCGACTATACACCTTATGAGGCGGTGACGCTTACATCGGAAGGGCTTGAAGAAGCCAAAAAGATACTGAGAAGGCATGAAATATTACGAGATTTCTTTATAAGGGTTTTAGGCATAAAGGAAAAGATCGCGGAGGAGGGGGCCTGTAAGCTGGAGCATGACATACCAAAGCCGATTGTGGACAGGCTGATTGAGTTTATGGAGTTTGTTGAAAGCTGTCCGCGCGGCGGAAGAGACTGGGTAGAAAAATTTGTTGCCCAGTGCAGCATAAAGAAAAATAAAAACTGTAAAGTGTGTATTGAACAAAAGCTTGAGGGCTTCCAAAAGGAGAAATCGATGGTTAATACAAATCGAGAGGTAACTCTCGCTACCTTGAAGCCTAAGGAAAAAGGTGTTGTCGTTAAAATTACCAAACGAGGCACCGTGACAAAGCGTCTGGCCGATATGGGTATCGGCAGAGGAGCTTTAATCGAGGTGGAGCGTGTCGCGCCGCTGGGCGACCCGATCGATATTAAAGTCAAAGGCTATCATCTTTCCCTTCGGAAGGCTGAAGCGGCGAATATAGCGGTTAGACTGGAGCAGTGAGAAATGACGATGGAAACCGGCAAAGGAACAGGGCGAAAGATTAAGGAGATATAAATTTTTTTAATTTAAATGTTAGGCGTGACTAACATTTTAAGTTCAGGCTTAAATTATGAAAGAAAAAAGAATAACGGTTGCATTAGCGGGCAATCCCAACAGCGGTAAGACAACCATTTTCAATGCCTTAACCGGCGCACGTCAGCATATCGGAAACTATCCGGGCGTAACAGTTGAAAAGAAGGAAGGGTTTCGTAGTTACAACGGATGTGAGATTAAATTTATCGATTTGCCGGGTACGTACAGCCTTACTGCTTATTCCATTGAGGAGGTTGCAGCGCGGGACTTTATCATAGATGAACAGCCGGATGTGGTGGTTGATATACTCGATGCATCCAATCTCGAACGGAACCTGTATCTTGCCACACAGATTCTTGAAATGAATGTGCCGCTTGTTCTGGCCTTTAATATGAGCGACATTGCAGAACAAAGGGGGATGACCTTTGATAATGATAAATTATCGCAGTTCTTTCATTCGCCTATAGTTCCCACGACAGGCAATAAAGGCAAAGGTTTGGATAAGTTGCTTAGTACAATCGTGGAAACGGTGGAAAAAACGAGACCCGATACCGGCCGCATTCTGAATTACGGCCGGGAGGTCGAGCAGGAGATTGCCGAGATAGAAAAGCTCGTTGATAGTGAACATAATCTGGTGGAAAAATATGGCTCAAGATGGCTTGCCCTGAAATTAATAGAGCAGGACAAGGATATACTTGATAAGGGACATAATAGAAATGTCATTAGTGCTGTTGCTCAGAGTGTAGAGCGTCTAACCAAAATTTTCGAAGATGAGCCGGAAATTATAATCGCTGACAGAAGATACGGCTTTATCTCCGGAGCCTGCGAGGAGTCAGTCAGAAGTTCCGTCCAGTCGAGGCATACAAAAAGCGACATAGTGGACAAGGTTATTCTCAACCGGGTTTTGGGGCTGCCCATTTTTGCAGGGTTAATGTATTTGGTATTTAAGCTGACGTTCCGGGTCGGCGATCCGATGATGGGCCGGGTCGAAGGTTTCTTCGAATGGCTTTCCGATGCGATAACAGGATTGTGGCCGGCAGGTGCAGAAAGCGCACTACAATCGCTTATCGTTGACGGAATCATCGGTGGTGTGGGTGGTGTTATTGTCTTTCTGCCGAATATACTGCTGCTGTTTCTGGCGATAGCGATACTCGAAGATTCCGGCTATATGGCAAGAGCGGCCTTTATCATGGACCGTGTGATGCACAAAATCGGTTTGCACGGCAAGAGTTTTATACCGATGCTGATAGGGTTTGGCTGTTCGATACCGGCTATCATGGGGACAAGGGTGCTTGAGAACAGGCGGAGTCGGCTGACAACTATAATTATTATTCCGCTTATGAGTTGCG
>JASFMF010000308.1:0-3805 GCA_050117705.1 Phycisphaerales bacterium | reverse complement strand
GAATTCAAATACCTAAATTCACGTGGCAATTGATGAATCATAGAAAACACTAAAAAAGGTGATAATCAATTATTAGTGTATCACCTTATTGAGAGGATAGGTTATTATGCCCGAAGCACCTGCTCGCTTTAAAACAGGTACAAGTGACCGTTCAATATTATCTTCGAGAATCACTTCTATTGCCACATAATCCTCATCGGCCAGAGACGAAATAGTCGGACTTTTTTCAGCAGGAAGAATCTTGAGTATCGACTCTAAATCATCCTTTTTGATATTCATTTTCAGGCCGACTTTGCTCCGGGCTTCAATTGCCGCATTGAGTAAAATGGAGATATTTTCTACCTTCTCCCGTTTGAACTTATCGTCCCAGGCCTGTTTGTTAGCGATTAATCTCGTTGTGGAAGTAATCACTGTATCTACTACACGCAACTCGTTTGCACGCAGGGAGCTGCCTGTCTCCGTAAGCTCTACTATCGCATCAACGAGCCTGGCTTTTACCTCCGTGGCGCCCCAGCTGAATTCCACTTTTACATTGATATTTTTTTCCCGAAAGTACTTCCTTGTTACGTTAACGAGCTCTGTTGCAATGATACCGCCGGCCAAATCCTTCGCATCTTTAACTTTCGATTCATCAGGCACAGCTAATACCCATCTGGCCGGATTGCTCGTGGCCTTGCTGTATGCCAGTTCACACACATCCACCACATCACAGTCGTTCTCCATTATCCAGTCATAGCCTGTAATACCTGCATCAAGAACACCATCAGCAACGTATCGCCCCATTTCCTGGGCTCGCAGCCTTATAAGCTTTATTTGCTTATCATCGATACCGGGAAGATAGCTCCTCTCCGAATTTGAAATGTGAAAACCGGCTTTTCCAAAAAGTCCGATAGTCGCCTTTTGCAGGCTGCCTGCGGGAATACCTAATTTTAATATCTTTTCTGACATCTTAATCTCTAAGGATAAACTGTATGACTAATTAACCATCATATAAACCACTATGACTAAAAATCCCTATAATTACAAAGGAATACTATATTTGTATCCATATTCGTGAGTATCGATTACCCGCTTTACTTTTTTCTCTTGCTTTTTTTTGTCTTAGTTACTTTTTTCGTTATTTTCTTCCTGGTTTTGGTTGTCATCTTTTTCTTTGTGACTTTCTTCGTTTTTCTCTTCTTTTTGCTACTACTCGCCTCACTTTCACGCCGCAACAGAGCATAAAATTCATATCCCTGCTTAGCCGAAATCTGTTTGGCCAAAAAACCTCCTATTTGCTGCTCATCAGCATCAGGATGTACTAACTTATTACTTTTGAGATATTCTATCATCCCCTCAGTCAGTGGTATCGCATGGCCTTGAAGAGACGTAAGCATACAATAATCAACTATGAACCGATTTGTACCTTCCATCTTCTCAAGAATTTGTCGAGCAGGACGTTTACCTGTTTTTTTCAATGCCTCTAAACTTACTTTATGATACTCGTTGAATATCTTCCTTAAGACCAGGGTGATTGTAGAGGCTATTTTCCTCGATACGGACGTATCCTGGCCCAACATTTCAACAATTTCTTCCGTTCTCGAAACGCGCAAATCATTCAGGTCAATAAAATAATCATTAAACTTTTTTATCGCAGATTCCGCCGCCTTCTCGTTCAACTTACTGCTAATGACTGCATAAACAACTGCATCCACCGGTTCATCGTACATAATTTTTTGTATCTTCGGATACTTGCGGCTCAATGAGCGGTATAACTTTTTTATCTCTTTAGAATATTCTTTACTATTCTTCATACCAGCCTCTGCAAACTACTGATTTTATACAGGAATATTTATTATTTCAACCACTTCATAATATCATAGTTCAGTTGTTTTTTTAACCAAGTGCTTCACCGTCTGAGTCCTTTTCTAAGTCATCATCTTCCAGCTCACCAACCGCCTGATCTATAAGCTTCATAGTCTCCATTGTTTTTTTGAGTTTCTCATCCCTGTAAAAACGTAAAACAGGACAGAATTTACTCTTAACTCTATCGGCCAAAAGAGATTGTATTCGGCTCTTTGCATGTGTTATTGCCGCAAAAGTCTTGTTTTGGCTCGACTCATCCCCGCCAAAAATGCTGACATACACATTGGCATTCCGTAAATCAGCAGTCATATCAACTCTTGTGACGCTAACGAATCCCTCAATGCGTGGGTCGCTTAGATGGTGAGTGATAGCGTCACTGACAGCTTCTTTCACTACACGAGCTACCTTCTCCTGCCTTCTCGTTGCCATATTTTACTCGTCTTTAGTGAAGTCCATTGATGTTCGTCAGACTGCCGGATCTGATAATGCCTGTATTTCCTGCTTCAATTCAACTTAACAAGATACACATCACGATGAAAGGGTTCTGGCTACCTTCACAATCTCATAGAACTCAAGGACATCATCGACTTTAACATCGTCGAATCCTGCTATTTTAATACCACACTCCAGACCGGTTTTAACCTCACGAACGTCATCCTTGAAATGCTTGAGCGATTCTATACTGAGGTTATCTTTAAGCACGATATTGTCACGTATTAGTCGTACCTTGGCACTCTTGCTGATAGACCCGCCACTGACATAGCTACCAGCTATTGTCCCAATTCGCGAAACCTTAAACGTATTCCTTACAGTAGCTCTGCCAAGCGACTTTTCCGTCTCTTCCGGTTCAAGCAAGCCAACCATTGACTTTCGTAAATCCTCAGTAATACGGTATATGACATTATAAAGCCTTATCTCAACGTTATGGGCTTCTGCAATTTTGGCTGCATATTCCTCAGGCACAACATTAAAGCCAACAATGATGGCATTAGATGCCTCAGCAAGAACTACATCGCCTTCTGTAATTCCACCTGGTGCAGCGTGCAGAATATTAATCCTAACTTCTTCCGTGCTCAGCTCAGATAGATATTTTTTCAGAACATCAACCGAGCCCTGTACATCGGCCCGGATAATTAGATTTAGTGCCTCTGTCTTACCGGCATCTATTTGGCTGAATAAGTTGTCGAGTGTAACCTGTGTACGCTCGGCCAATGAACTCTCTCTTGATTGTATTTGATTTTCTTCCGCAACAGCTTTGGCTTTATTGATATCATCTAAACAATAGAATCTGTCTCCCGCCTCTGGAACATCGCTCAGACCCGTTATTTCCACCGCCATAGAGCTTGTGGCAGTCCTTATGTTCTTGCTATAGCTGTTTTTCAGCATTTTCACTCTGCCATAAGCACTGCCGGCCAGTACTACATCACCTTTTTTTAACCGACCTTCGCTAATTAATAAAGTAGCCACCGGACCTCGTTGTGCCGACTTCCTTGCTTCAATTACCCATCCTGTCGCAGGGATTGTGTTATCAGCCTTAAGCTCAAGCAATTCTGCCACGTAATCAAGCGATTCAAGCAAATCATTCACACCCTCACCAGTAGTTGCACTGGTCTTCACAACTTCAGTCTGGCCTCCCCACTCAGATGGCGTCAGCTCCTGCTCAGCCAACTGAGCGTAAATGCGATTCAAGTCACAACCGGGTAGATCTATTTTATTCAATGCCACAATAATTGGTACATTCGCGGCCTTGCTGTGAGCTATCGCTTCGATTGTTTGCGGCATCACTCCATCATCAGCAGCGATAACAAGCACTACAACGTCAGTCATATTGGCGCCTCTGGCACGCATAGCGGTAAAGGCCTCGTGTCCGGGAGTATCGAGAAACGTAACTTTCTTATTATCCCAGTTAATTTCAGATGCCCCGATATGCTGCGTAATACCACCTGCCTCACCGGCAGCT
>JASFMF010000307.1:0-3823 GCA_050117705.1 Phycisphaerales bacterium | reverse complement strand
TGCTTAAATATTGGGGTGGAGACCGTGAAAGCAACATATCAGCTGGCAGAATCAAATACGAGTATCTGCTAAGCCGTGGTGAAGAGGTTGCCTGGTACGGAAACCCCGTTAACCAAAGGAACAATAACGCTGTAATAATGCAGCATAAGCTCCAGGATGGACAATATGAGATATTTTTCATTGACGGGCGTGAAAAAACGGTCGATTCAGAAGAACTGGTACAAATTCTGACCGAGATGCTGCAAAAGAAAAAGAAGTGACAAATAACAAAGCAGGCAAAAAACCCTTTATCAATTGAAATGGGGCTGAAAATTTAGTAAAATACCTTAATAATAGAGGTGGCTTTTACATCATCTTTGCAACATTACCAGGGAGCGTTGTCGTGGGTAAACGAAGAGGGTTTACTTTGATAGAACTTTTAGTGGTGATTGCCATCATTGCGCTATTAATGGCAATATTAATGCCGTCGCTGAACCGGGTGAGGAATCAGGCAAAATCCATTTCCTGCCGAGCCAGACTGAGGGAATGGGGCCTTATCTTTAAGTTCTATACAGACGACTATGACGGCTACTTTAACGAAGGCTGGGGTGTAGGTGAGACAACGCTATGGCCGAATGCACTGCGACCGTATTATAAGGATAATTGGGAAATGCTTTTATGCCCAACGGCTACGAGAGTTATGGAAAACGACAATGACTGGGGCACTTTCAAGGCTGCTACTCGTGCATTGGACCTTCCCGGAGGCGGTGAGTACCTTTATACCTTCAGCTATGGCATAAATTCCTGGACCAACTATATGCATGCGCCACGTAATGACCGTCCTGAAGAATGGTTCTGGAAAAACACACATAACCTCACAGATACAGAAAGCAAAAAAGTATCCAGCAATAATATACCCGTATTCGGCGATGCCACATGGCATGACGCATGGCCACGACACACCGATACACCGGCTTTAGATATGGACGCCTTCGGAATAATGAACCAGGGTACAGACGAAGAAATGAATCATTTCTGCATAAACCGGCATAATGGATTTGTCAATATGCTCTTCATGGACTGGTCCACAAGAAACGTAGGATTAAAAGAATTATGGACCCTGAAATGGAGTCGCGGTTATAAAGTAAACGGTCCCTGGACAAAAGCCGGTCGCGTCCAGGCGGAAGACTGGCCTGCATGGCTGAGAGGTTTCAGAGATTACTAAAAACAAGTTTTTGGGGACGTTTTTTCCCGGTAGTTGGTGATTTTTTTATATGAGATTTGGGAATAGAAAATCGAAATTTCCAAATATTAAACTCTTCACTTAAAAAGGAATGTTTTGGCTATGAATAAACGAAGCCACAAACATCAAATCTATCATAAAGGATTCACTTTAATAGAACTGTTAGTTGTCGTTGCTATTATTGCGCTCCTAATGGCCATATTAATGCCTGCGCTTAATCGTGTGAGGAAACAGGCAAAAGCTACATCGTGCCAGGCACGCCTGAAACAATGGGCTCTTATATGGTCACTTTATGCCTCTGATAACAACGGCCATTTCCATGTAGGACTTGGTGGAGAAAGCCAAACAGGTTCAAACAGGTGGCCTGATGTTTTAGAAGATTACTACAAAGATGAAAGTATAGGTATCTGCCCGATGGCCGTGAGAACTATTGGCGAAGGAGGCCAAAATCCATTTGCTGCCTGGGGGGGCAGTGGAGTATTTGAAGATGGCAGTTTTGGCAGCTTTGGCTTTAATGAGTTCCTCTGTGACAGACCAGTCACTACAGCCGGCGGTGAATTCGAAAACTACTGGAAAAATATATATAACGTCAAAAACATGAATAATATACCCCTCTTCCTTGATTGTGTTTGGTACGATGTCTGGGTGCATGATATTGACGCACCTCCGGCTTACGACGGTTCTATGGATGGTGTATCTGGTACTAATGAAATCAGGCGTGTGTGCCTTAACCGGCACAACAGAGCGGTAAACAGCGCTTTTCTGGACTGGTCCGTAAGGAAGGTAGATTTAAAAGAACTATGGACACTGCAATGGCATAAAAACTATGACACGAATGGTCCGTGGACTTTAGCCGGCAATGTCCAACCATCCGACTGGCCGGAATGGATGAGAAGCTTCAAAGATTACTAAAACACGATTAATAGATAATCGCGGTTGCCTCTTCAATCTTTCGGATGACCTCTTCAGCGCCGGCAGAATAATGCACATAACCATCAAAACCCTTCTGCAACAGGGCTGACACCTCAGAATCGTTTAACTGGTTCGCAATCGCTATAATCTTGATGGTTCGCAAGTCCTCATTCGAACGAATGCCCTTGCAAATATTCAACGCATCTATACTTTCAGCTAAAAGACTTATGAGCAAGACATGCGGGATAAATTTTTGAACGACCGCGCCTGTCGCAAAATTACTCTGGACGGTCTGAACTTCATAGTCGGCTTTGCTTTGTAAAATTTCCGCCAAAGCTAACGATGTTTTCTCATTGCTGTCTGCTATCAGCACCCGGATCCTCCCAACAGGAAGAGCCGTGGTTGGCATATTGTGCATTTTCATAAAACGAACCAGCTCACTAAGAGGTATTCTCCGGTCCTTACTGCCGGGTATACGGTATCCCTTCAGTTGGCCGTTATCAAACCATTTAGAAACTGTTCGAGGGGCAACATTACAAATCTTGGCTACATCACCTGTCGTCAGTACGTTTTTGCCTTTCGCCATTTTACGACTCCCGATACTATGTACTTAAACCGTTTCTTTTTCGGTTTTAAATCGAGGGCTGTTTAACACACAAACGCATTTTTTTCGTTTACAGCGAATAAACAGCCATATTGGAATCACTACGTCCCATAAAAATAAGAGAACTCGCAACTATCAATTAAGTTGTGAAAGGACATTTTCTTTGTCATTGCGAGGAGCTTGCCCATTACGGGCACAGCAGAGCCTGCCCTGAGCGCAGTCGAATGGGCGGCAATCTCAATTTGTTAGCCCACGGCACTGTCGTGGGTTAATTACCTTTTTGAATTTTGATTTGTGATTTTGCTGTTTGCACTTTAACTTTTAAGTTTCTATGTTGTTGCCTCCCCTCAAAACGTAGGGGCAACCCCACGTGGTTGCCCTGATTTGTCTTTCTGAATTTTGATTTGTAATTTTTCTGTCATTCCTGCGAAAGCAGGAATCCATCAAATAATCAATAATCATTAATCCATAGTCATTTAAAAGTTTACCCCCGAGGGGCTACACTCATAACTCGCAACAGGGGGGCAACACAAACATTAAAAAACTTTAGATAATTTAATATCACTATTTTGCTATAGCTGACCATTACATTTACTCAAAGAAACACCTTAAACTACTTCACCGATTGTGGTATTTTGAATATATTAGGGGCAACTTTATTTAGTATTAATTGAAACTCATTAAACATAAAATATTGAGTAACAGAGTCCATCGTTGCCAAATTCAATTTAAGTTTTCCGTCATCGGGATCGATAACTATATATTCAGGTTGGACTACTTTATTACTCCCGATTCTGCAAAATACTACATAGAAAGGCTCTGCATCCATTATAAATAACACTTTACGCCCTTTTGACAAAGATTTCCGAGCTTTATCAAGATAGCCAGGGCTTTTCATCTCGGCTTTTTGTATTCGTTCCTGGCTGCTGCGAGTATAATATTTTAGAAATTCCTGAGTTGAAACATTCTGCCATACAAGGTATGCATTCTGGTAAAAACTTAAGATCTTATCATTTGCTGGTACTTTTTCATGCATTACGTCTATATTATAAGTTTTACCATTGAATTGCAGATATGCGGGATTC
>JASFMF010000306.1:0-3830 GCA_050117705.1 Phycisphaerales bacterium | reverse complement strand
TGGGCACGAAGGCGATCGATTTCAGCGAGAGCCTTTTCGAGCCGGGTAGGAGCATTGGCTGATCTTTCCTGTGTTTTCGCCTGTGCTTCAGCTTTGGCTGTTGCAGCTTCAGCCAGTTTTAATTGATACTCTTCGTCCGCGAGATTTGCCTGGATAGTAGAAGCTCTGGTACGAAGCTCTTTTACGCGAGCTTCGGAATCCTTAAGGATTGCGTTACGGGTGGCGTTAAGTCTGTCGACTTCCGATTCCATCTGAATACTAGTAGACTTGATTTGCTCTTCCAGTTCGTCAACACGGGCCTGTGTTTCCTGTTTAATAGAGAGAGCCTCGGCCTCAAGGTCCGCTGCGGTGGCGGTGGCACGTTCGCGGGTCGCCTTTGAAGCTTCTGTCATTTCAAGAATTTTGGCGTTGCTTTCGACTTCAATCGCAATCCGGATAGCTTTTAACTGTTCGATACGAGCTTTTTCACGTTCGAACTTTTCCCGTCCTTCAGCAAGAATGTCGTTACGTTTGCTGTCGCCTTCCTTAACCAGTGCCGAGATGTTTGCATCTTTCTGGCCGACGAAAGCGCCAAGCTCTGCTTCTCTTGCTGCGATTTGTGCCATGGCCTTACCGTATTCCCTGTTGTATTTTTCACGAAGGGCATTGGCTTCGGTGAGGTACTTGTTTACTTGCGCCTGTACCTCGGACCGGCGTGCATTGAAATGAGCCATCTGCTTGTTCATTTCCGCACGAGCCTGTAAGTCGCTGGCATCGGCAGTTTCCAGTGCCGCTTCGACTTTGGACACGCCGATTTTGCCTTCACTTACATACATGACCGGCAAGTCCGAACTGTTGGCCAGATCGGAAAATTCCGAATGGGCCTGCGAAATTTCAACACGATCGTTTTCCGGCTTCAATACCCGACCGTACCTGTTGGTACAACCTGAAGCAAGTACCGCGCAAGTCATGTACATGCAAACCAAACGTCGGGCAATCAGCCTTTTCTTTCTGTTCCACATTTTACGTCTCCTCGCAAAATATATTTTGAGTTTGTGCCCCCCATCGCCATTCAACGGGCCGGGCAATTAGGTGTTTTTTCGTCAAAAATGAAGGGCCACTTTAGTAAACAGAGGTTATTTTTGGGATTCTTTAAGGGATGTATGGGTTATATTTTAAAAGTGCCTTAGAGTGCCATAAAAGGCCTTTTAATATATCAAAACATGGTATGCGTGCTTATTTAATTATGTAGGGGGTGCTAAGACAAGATTTATCGGAACAGGGAGAGTAGTTTTAAGTTTTGAGTGTTTAGTTAAAGAATCGCTTCGCGATGGTCTTTTAAATATTTATAGCCACAGAGTACACGGAGAGCGCAGAGTTTTTTAGCCGGCTTTGCGGAACCGGCTTAGCTTTTCTCGATGTGAACATCTGTGAAAGCTAAAGCCGAGACCCGCCGGGCCATTTGGCAATGGCCACACAGATTGTGCAGGCCGGCTTAAATTGTTGAACGTTGTTTTGGCTGCCGGAGGCTCTGTCTAAAGCCGGATCTTCGACAAATATTTGAATAACATTTTTACCGTAAGCCAGCATGAGCTTCGTACAGTGATTTAAACTGGTGCGAACTGTAAAGTAGATAGTGACTATGAAATAAATTCCTGCTTGCGCAGGAATGACCTTGTATCAAAGTGCGGCTTCGAGGTTTGTTAGTGTTGTTTTTGCCTTGCAGACTTTATTGCCGGCAGGGCCCTGCCAGCGGAGTTCGGCGTTTCGCGTGATTAAGTCTTCGATTTTTTTACAGGCCAAAAGGACAGTGGCGTGATTTTTGTTGCCTAAAAATCTGCCGACCTCAGAAGATGACATCTTCGTGTGCTTTCTGATAAGGTACATGCAGAATCGGCGGGCAAGGGCGACTGTCCTGTCTTTTTTGGATGAGTGGATGCTGGCCGAGGTGGTTCCGAAGTATGAGGCCACAACTGATTCAATGTCCGATACGTGGACAATCGGGTCGCACCTTTCGAGGTGTTCTGACAGGACAGCTTTGACCAGAGAAAGGCTGATGTTTTCGTTTTTCAGGGCCGAGAATGCAATGACTTTCAGCAGGGCACCTTCAAGCTCTCGGACGTTTGTTCGCAGGTTTTCGGCGATGTATTTTATTACGCCGTCACAGTTTTTCATTTTGAGTTTTAAGTTTTGAGTTTTCAAAAAGAACTGCCTGCATATTCGACAGCGGGTCTGAAGGTCGGGGACATCTATTTTGACGACCATTCCGGAGATGAAACGGTTGACGAGCTTCTCGGAGAGCTGTCCAATCATTTTAGGGTGTGCATCTGAGACCATTACGACCTGTTTGCCCGCCAGGCTGATTGTGTTGAAAGTGTGCAGGAATTCCTCCTGTGTAGATGATTTGCTGGCCAAGAAGTGAATGTCGTCGATTGCCAGCAAGTCCGTTTGCCGCATCCGGCGTCTGAAAGCCTCCAGCTTTTTTGTCTTCAAGGCCAGCACAAACTGATTGACAAAATCTTCCGCTGAGAGATATAGCCAATTAGTCTGGGGCCGTTTCTTCCGCACTGCATTGCAAATCCCTTGCAGCAGATGCGTTTTACCCAGCCCGTACCCTCCGTGGATAAACAGCGGATTGAATGGACTTTGCTGTTCGTTTACGACCGCTTTTGCGGCGTTGTATGCCAGCTCGTTTGACTGGCCGACAACGAATGTATCCAGAGACATTTTGAGCTTTTTGCTTTTGTGTGCGGGGGTTGTTGTTTTACTTTTGCGAGGCAGAACAGCGGGCGTAGAGTTTTTTGCGTCCAAGTGGGTTCTCCTCTGGTGGCCGGAGAGCTTCGGGTCTATTGTAAAAGTGACCTTAGCGTCCTGGCCTGTAACAGTCCGAACCGCATGGTTTATTTCACTGGAAAAATGATTTTCAATCCAGCTGGCAATGAAAAGATTCGGGACCGCAATTTTTAAATAGCCATCGGAAAGCGACATCCTTGCCGAATTCTGGAACCAGATTCTGAACTTTTGCGCTCCTACCTTCTCGGCAAGCACTTTATTAATAGAATCTATCTGAGAAAGATTTCCATCCGTGATGCTCTTTAAGCTGTTCCCCGACGCCGTCGTTTGAGAACTCTCATCCGTGATTGTGCTCTGCATAATTCACCCCTGCCGAGGATTTTCTATTTGCTAAGCCCTTGTCCGACACCCGTTAAGTCCATGTTCAATTTTAACGGACACGGGACAAGATTCCATTTATTTCTATAATAACATTACTGATAAATTTGCTATTATTGGACAACGAAAAGGCAAATCAATCAATCGTATTTTGGGAAATTTCTTTTCCACTTAGTCAAGGTTATTGTAAGTGCTGGTTTTATGCACGAAAAAAATTTGTTTTTCACATGTTATGCACATTGTAAATGTGTTTTGTGGAAAAGGTGTGAATTGAATTTGCGGGCCATTTTTAAGGCGAATACCATGATATTAGTATTGTTAGGGGCGTTTTAGATGTTATGTTTGGTAAGGATTGCCATGTAGCCGCCGTCGTGGTCGAAGGATTGCGCTGAAGGGAGAGTCAGCTTTTCAAATTCAAGGTCGAAGTTGTTGTTTTTGTTCAGGAAGTATTTTATTACCTCGCTGTTTTCGGCTTTTTGGATTGTGCAGGTGCTGTAGCAGATTTTTCCATGTGGCTTGAGTATTGCCGCTGCAGTTTCGAGCAGCTCACTTTGTGTTTTGGTTAGTTTCTTTATCACGTCCGGTTTTATTCTGTAACGGGCCTCGATGCGTTTGGCTAATACGCCGGTGTTGGAGCAGGGGACATCCAGCAGGATGCAGTCGAATTTGGAATTTGGAAT
>JASFMF010000305.1:0-3831 GCA_050117705.1 Phycisphaerales bacterium | reverse complement strand
GCCAAAAAGACCGAAAACTATGCTCGGAACACCCGCCAGCGTGTTTATACACATACGAATAATTCTTATTACTGCACTTTCACCGGCGCATTCGGTCAGATAAGCAGCACTGATTACACCAAGAGGCACAACAAAAACCATGCTGAGAATCGTCAGAAGCAGTGTCCCTAAAATCTCGGGTCCGATGCCACCGAAGTAATGGCCGGGTATGCTGTCATCGAAAAAGTATCGCCAGTAAAAAGTCTGCTCAGGCAGCAGCATTTCTTCAAGGTTATCCTCTACATATCCGAACAGGGGCTTCAGTTTGGTCCCGGCAAAACGCTCGGCCCGGCTGGTCTCGACTCTCACCAGAGACTTACCGGATTTTTGCTCGACCCATTCTTCGCGCCAAAGTAATTTGTGCAATAAATCCTGCGCTTGGTCCCATCGCGTAGCACCATATCGATACATGGCAAGAGCAGGCGTATGTTCATCCGGACGAGACCCCAAAAGGCCGGGTTTGTCTCCGGAACGGAAAAGTATACCCTCAACTTCCGCAAGGTCCTTGGCATACTCCTGACGTTTCTTCAGGTCGATATCCGCTACGGCATCGCGGAAGTCGGTCGCTAACTTAAAAAAATCCTCCGCAACTGTATTCTTGAAATTTTCATCATCTTTATATTGCAGGACGTACTTAATATTTTCATCTATTTCAGCCTTGTCAAGACTATTGAAAGCCGTCTCGAGCTTATTGCGTATATATCGAGTGATTGACCGCAGTCTTGTGTACTCGTCACGGGCTACGCCTTTATATCTAAGTTCGGCCCCGAAGTCCCGGTGGATTTTTCTCGCCCTGTCACTGAGTGATTCCGGGTCAATGCCGCTCTTAAATTTATTTATAATTTCGTACACACGCGCTCGAACAGCTTCTGTTTCAGCGATCTGGGCCTTGACTTTATTTTCGTTTCCATGCTCGAACTCCGCCAGCTGCATTTTCCGAAACTCGATAGTGCCTTTAAATACTATCGCACCGACTCCGCGCCAGAGCATCGGGCCAAGCACTATGGCCAAAACAGCAACAAGCAGAACCACCGAGAATCCTGTTATCACTGTAAAAACTCTGTCAAATATAGTACGGTAGTTTTCTTTCATTTATGTTTTTCCCGCAGATTTTTTGGCTCGTGTCAGGAAATACTCACTTACGATGTTCAGCAGAAATGTCATAACAAGCAATAAAAGTCCGATCGCAAAAAGCGCTCTATAATGATCGGAACCTTTTTCCGTCTCGCCCATATCGCCGGCAATAGTCGCCGTCATCGTCCGAACCGACTGAGAAAGGTCCCACCATGGGCTCGGTATCTGGCTGGCATTGCCTGAGGCCATCCACACCACCATGGTCTCGCCAATCGCACGCATCATACCTAAAACTATGGCCGCTATGATACCGCTGTGAGCAGCGGGTATTATTACTTTAAACATTGTCTCGCAACGAGTTGCTCCAAGCCCGTATGATGCCTCTCTCAATTCCCTTCCTGTAGCCGAAATCGAGTCCTCCGCTACGCTGATTATTGTCGGTAGCGCCATTACCGAAAGTAGCAAAGAGGCATTTAAAGCGTTGGTCCCCGTTGCGAAACCGAAGTGCTTCTGCAGCCAGGGTGCTAAAACTAAAATCGCGAAAAAACCATAAGCAACCGATGGAATCGCAGCCAGAATTTCAATAATAGGTTTTACAACATTCCTGACTTTGAACGACACAACGTCACTTAAAAACACCGCCGCAAGCACACCGACCGGAACCGAAAAAACCAGCGCCGCGGCCGTTACGTACACAGAGCCAACAATCATCGCCAGCGCGCCGAACTCAGGCTTTTCGTACGATTCCGGATACCACGCCGTGCTGGTCAGAAATTCAACGATACTATGCTTACCTAAAAACGGAAAAGCCTCCAGAATCACGAACAGGAAAATCAAAAATACCGCCAGCACCGAAGTACAGGTCAACGCAAAGAGAAACAGACGACCGAGGTGCCTGAGCAAAAAGCCCTTTATGTCCTGTCCATATGTAAGCACAAGCGGCTGTTTAAGAACAGCCGCCGGCGCCATCTCCTGGGTCATTTCGGTACGATTCATCCTGAATTTTTCTCAAATAATACTCTCAGTAATTGGTTAAAGGCACGAATCCTTTGTCCTCAACGACCTCTTGCCCTCTCTCCGTCAAATGGAATGTAGTTAGTTTATGAGTCATTGAGCCAAGTTTCGGATATCCGTTCGTAAACATAAACAAAGGTCTCGAAACCGGATACTTTCCGCTTAAAATTGTCTGTCTTGTCGGCTTAACGCCATCCAGAGTCAGGGCTTTCACTCCCGGCTGCACAAAACCAAACCCGACATAACCAATTGCCCCGCGTGTATTCTTTACCCTCGCGAAGGCCTGCGGATTCGTACTTACATATTCAACACCCGAACCCATCTTCTGCTTTTTCATAACGAAATTGTGAAAAGTGTCATAAGTGCCGGATGCGGTATCACGGCTGATAACAACAATAGGAATATCAGGGCCGCCAAGCTGACTCCAGTTTGTTGTCTTCCCCTGATAAATGTTACGAACCTGCGCCGTGCTCAAAGCCCCGACTGGGTTAGAGGGATGAACCACAATACAAACTCCGTCCATCGCCACGGCGTGAGCAACGGGGAATACACCTTTACCCACAGCCTCCTTGAATTCCTTGTCCTTCATAAAACGGCTCATCGTTGCTATATCGCATCGGCTGTCAATCAATGCCGCCGCCCCGGTACCGCTGCCGCTTTTGTTTACCGTGATGGTGACATCCGGATACAGGTTCTTGAATACTTCGGCAAATCCGTCCGCAATCGGACCGACCGTAGTGGAGCCTTCGATGTGGAGCTTTTCAGCGCCTATCGCTTCACTCGCCGTCATCAGAACCAACATTATTAGTACATGTACAATAACTCTTTTCATTCTTGTTCTCCTTAATAAGTTCTCTATCAAAAATATACTATGCAAACGTTAAAGAACTGTTAGCGATATATTAGTTTTATGTTAGGAAATCTTTAAAATTTGAGCTTGAAATCGAGTTGCAATCTCCTGTAATCCAGGTCGGGATCTCCGTCGTTTTCATTGTGGAAGTATGTCGTCCCGAACTGCAGGTTCTTGGCCAGCTGATAATTAAAACCTATCGTATGGCCTTTGGCGTCAGTGCCGCCTCCGCCGAAGTCAGAATCAGTAAAGGCTGCCAATACCGCGTCAGACTGGAGCTCTCTATAGCTGTAAGAAACGTCCCACGAACCGGGGTCTTTAGCTTTGTTATATTTTACTCCAAGCAGCCAGCCCGTATCGCCAGGTGTGCTTGCAACGAGGTTCTGGACCCAGTTTCCGAAGAAACTTATTGGCGTCTGGTTCCATTTAGTTCCGTATTCGCCGAAAACCTCGAGTATATCGTAGTCGCTCGCCCATGCGCCCGAACCGGCGTTTCCGGCAAGAATACCATACGTATCAGTTTTGTTCTGAATGTTGCCATAGTCCCAGTAGCTGGCGCCGGCCAGAACGTAGTCCGGGTTGCCCATCGTATGCTTCAGGTAAGCCTGCGCACCCCATAGAGACGTATCAACCCCGCTGCTGCTCTCATCCATCCAAAAACCACCGCCGTTGAGGTATAGCTCCTGAGAATCATTAAGTGCTGTCTTATACGTAACACCTACACCTTCCGGATTCAGGTCGCCATCCCAGATGAGCTGGTTTTTACCAACTTTATAAAACGGATTCTTTATCTTTCCACCATAGACGTTTAACCCGGACATCGATTCCGGATGCCAGTTGAAGAAAGCAAGGTC
>JASFMF010000304.1:0-3852 GCA_050117705.1 Phycisphaerales bacterium | reverse complement strand
GAAGATTCTCTTCCAGTATTTACCCTGTGAGGCGGACCCACCCGATTTGCCCGACGATTTTTTAGTTTGGGATTTTTTCACTTCTTTTGCCATTTTCTTTGACTCCTATAAGAGATTATTCTTTTGCATTTACCTTAATTCATACTTCATAGTACAACTTCATAATCGCAATCAAGTGACTTGAAATACCGTCACTGGCAACAGTATTAAAACTCATACTTAACCTGAATTCCGAATGCATTTGCTTCCCGGTGGTTGGCTAAATTACCGAGATTCGCATAACCGCCGGATATGGTCATGTTATCATTAAGCACATAAGCAAGGCACAATGTCCACCAGTCATTCTCCCCTTTGACTAGGTGACGTCCACCTGCGCTGTACTGATGAAGCAAATCAGATTTTTGACGATACTCGGCGGCAAATGCCAGCTTGTCCGTCAAAAAGGCGATGATACTGCCTTCAACAGTTGTGCGTCTTTCCCCTGCAAATCCAAAAAGGCCTGTGTGTATTGCATCGCCGTTGCGAAGTCCAGCCGAAACAATTATCGGCCGGGGCAGCCAATCCGTAATCGTCTTAGTTGCTACTGCGGTCAATTCGAGCCCTCGGGCATGGTCTGAGCCAAGCGTGTCCAAAAGGCCGCCAAGACTGTCATCAAGCCTCGTCTGGCCTTCGTTCCATTTCATGTGGGCGCCGAAGGTTACTGCAGGCATCCAGGTACAATCAAAATCACCTTCCTTAACAGCCATGGCTCTAAAATTAAGATTGTGTAAGCCTAAATGCTGGCCCACACTCGCCCCGGCAGCGGTTCTGACGTCATCAGGCCAATCGCCAAGACTGAAACGCTCATAGGCATAGCCGACTTCTAAAAATCCCCAGAAATTCTGTGTTATCGCAAAAGATTCCAAATCCTTTTCGCCCGCAAACACAGCACTCGCAGAGAAACTCGGCAAACCAAAGGTTTCCCCTTCTTCAGCTGGATTGGCCAAATAAGCCGTACTTGTAATGAACACACCACTGTTGCCTTCGATTGAGTGCAACGGCAGGGGCGGGCCGGCCTTAGCTGTGCCGATCGATGTGAAAACGACCGCTAAAACAATAATACATATCACTTTTTTAACCATCTTGTTTTCCTTTCATTACGAACAATTATCAGCAGCTTCGCCTTAATCACTCGGTCTGAGGTTCTTCCTGTTGTGCTTGTTCAGGTTCCGCACTCTCAGCCTGAGGCTGCTCCTGCTGTGTTTGCTCAGATTTGGCCTGTTCAACACTCGCAGAAATTTCCTTCTTACTTCCTCTTCTGACAGGTGCGCTGGCCTGACCGCTGGTGTAGCTGACAAAATCCTCGCCGTCGAGCACTCTGTCGATATCCAGCAGTATCTTGACGTTGTCACCTATCTTGCCCATACCGAGGATAAAATCAGTATTAACCGCCGAGCCGAACTGCGGCGCCTCTTCGATATCCTCGCCGGCGATATCCAATACCTCCTCTACATGGTCAACCACAATACCTGTGCTGAAGTTGTGATTGTTCTGGCTTGTCTCCACAACAATGATACAGGTCTCGTCGGTTATATCAGAGGTCTCCATACCGAACTTCGCGCGAAGGTCAACTACAGGTATAACCTGACCTCGCAGATTGATGACGCCTTTTACATAAGCCGGCGTCTGAGGAACTGCCGTTATCTCCATATAACCAATAATCTCACGGACCTTTAAAATTTCCAGTCCGTACTCCTCGTTGGCCAGAGCAAAGGTAAGATATTTACCTTCCTTTTCAAGCATCGCCTTATGCGATTGCTCTGTTTGAATTGCCATTTCAGACATGATACTTCTCCTTATCACTAACCATAAAAGTTCATTTCACACTACAAACTAACTAATACCATCAACACGTATATTTAAGAAAAATATTACCAGCCGCCTCTTAAACACCTGGAATCTGACGGGGCGTTTATCAAATCAGATCTGGACAGTGGTACTATTCAGCAACGTTAGCTGTAAGAACCCCCAATAATTTAATCTTTTCATAAAATCAAAAAATAGCGAGGGGCCCCCCTGTCGGCCCCCTCGCTATCCTATTAAGGGGATTTTATAAAAACTTAAAATCTTATAATTATGACCGTCTTAAATTTGAAAAGAGCAACAAATAAAAAGAGCCTTAAAAACCAAGTCCGGACAAATTTTTTAAGCTCTTACCGGGTTATCAAACTTTTCAATAATCAGAAAATGCTTTCTTAACCGCTGCTGTTTCTGACGCGGATTCGTCAATTAGACGTTATGAATTAACAAGGGTTTTCCACTACAATATGCTGTGGATTTCACTTAGATGAATTGCGGCTTTTCTTAAAAAATATGTGTAGTCCGATACTAACGTGATTTTATTAAGAAAGACGGCAGAACCAATGGTTGCGATGAAATAATTTGGCTTGAATAAATGCGGATATTTTTCAAAATCGAATGCAGATACAGGAAACCAAAACGGAATGTCCGGATAAAATACCTGGAAAAAACAACCTACAGACTTTCAAAATTATTAAACATGTGAGCTTTCAGTATTGTTTATTAATATCACAAGTTCAGCCACCGAATCGACTCCCATTTTTTCCATAATACTTGCCCGATGAACTTCAACGGTTCTGTGGCTTAGACCCAGCTCACTGGCAATAACCTTGTTAAGTTTACCGGCCATGATAAGGTCCAGCACTTCGCGTTCCCTCGGAGTCAGAAGTTCGAACTTGGCTTTGGCAGCATCTCTCTTGACCTGTTCTTTCTTGAATTGGGCGTCCTTTTCCAGCGCCTCTTGAACCCGGTCCAGCAACGCCTGGTCACCAACCGGCTTTTCCATGAAATCAATTGCACCTTTTCTGATAGTTTCCACCGCCATCGGCACGTCACCGTGACCGCTAATGAAAATAATAGGCAGGCTGATACTTCGTAACAAAAGCTCTTCCTGAAGCTTCAGGCCGCTCATACCGGGCATACGAACATCAAGCACTAAACACCCCCGCATACCCGATTTGCAAAATTCCAGAAACTCCAGGGCTGATGCGAATGTCTTGACGTTCAGGTTAATACTTTGCATCAACTGGCCAAGTCCGTCACGAACAGCCTCATCGTCGTCTATAATAAAAATCGTAGGTTCAATTTCTGACATAGCCTAACTCTCCCTTTAAAATATCCTATCGTAATAATCAAAAATCAGATGTACACTGCGAGCTTGCAATTTCCAATAATCCTTTTCTACACTATTTCGTCAATATTGCAAATAAATTTATCCTATTCAAATTCCTGCCACGTTACCGGTAGTGTAAATCTGAAGGTGCTTCCGCAATTGGAATTTGTCCCCGCCCAGAGATTACCGCCATGGTTCTCCACGATTGACCGGCTGATAGACAAACCTATACCAAGACCATCCGACTTTGTCGTAAAGAAAGGGTCAAATATCCGGTCTACCAATTCCTCAGGCAAACCTTCACCGGTATCTGATATCGAAGTTTCCACAATGTCTTTGGAACTCATTGAGGTCTTTATAGTCAATTGACGCTTGTCCGGACTTGTGCCGTTCATAGCATCAAGACTGTTACGGATTAAATTCAACAGAACCTGTTCAATCTGAATAGCATCGGCCAGGACCAGTGACAGCTGCTCTTCCAGATCCATTTGCACTACTACATTGTTGTTCCGAACATCGGAATTAACAAAACTTACAACATCCTGAATGAGGTCATTAACCTCAATCGTTGTTTTATGTGGCTGGCGTTTCTGTACAAAGTCCCTTATCCGATGAACGATTTCTCCCGCTCGTTTACACTGTGATGCTACAGCTTCCAGATTCCTCGTAATCTGGTCAAT
>JASFMF010000303.1:0-3868 GCA_050117705.1 Phycisphaerales bacterium | reverse complement strand
CGTATCGCTCATCCAAATCAATACATTTCAATTAATAATTTAGAACATGCTCACCTAATTAGCACTTAATGCTTTTATACGTCACGCTACCACTTATTTTGTATAGTAATTGCCTATAAAACCCGGCGAACAAGTCAATAAGCAAACCCTGTATATGAAAAGTTTCCAACTATGATGTAACCAATTATCGCTATTTCCAATCTTCCATCTACTATCAAACTGCTAACAAATATTTTTTAAGTTTTTTTTAAGAAAATAGTCAATAAATGTCACTTTAGCAACGCTTATATCTATAAGGAGTAGTATGAGGGCTCTTTTTTAAGAGTAGTGTGAGTCTACGCGAGGATGCGGTTTATGAAAATCAACCACAAATCAGAGGAGGTGTTTAAAATGCGCAATAAAGGTATTCTCATTTCATTAATTGCCCTGTTGGTTTTTATGATGACCGTAAAATCAACGGCAGATGTATCGGATCAACTCAAGCGGGCACAAGCACTTATAAACGACAACCAATACGAACAGGCTAAAAACCTCTATAAACAGATACTGGCAGAAAGTCCCAATAGTGACGCCGCACTTGAGGCACAAAAACAGATTGTGATTATTCACATCGCCACCAACAACCAAGCTGAAGCAGATGCGGCATTTGAGCAGTTAACTTCAGTTTTTTCGCAACATAAGGATATCGCAGAGGCAATTTGGAGGGTTGCAAGGGAGTATAACACCACAGGAAGCAAAGATAAGGCAATCGAAATCCATCAGTATAACGTTTCCAACTTCACCAGGAACATGTACGCGATGTGGTCACAGGTGGAGATTGTAAAATCTTATATTCAAGATGGTAATGCCGCTGCCGATGAAGCTACCGATGAACTTATTAACACTTTTTCTGAGCAGCCGACCTTAACAAAAGAGATTTATCAGCTTGCAGAGCGGTTTAGCGAGGCGGGGAAGAAAGACCGGGCTATAAAACTTGATAAATTCAACGCCGAAAATTTCCCCTCTAATATATATGGGATGTGGTCTCAGGTGAATTATCTAATTCGTAATTCTGATTATACTGCCGCCGATGCCGCAGTTGACAAGATTCTCACCGATTTTCCCGATGAACCGGCTACCGAGCAGGGAGTATACCTGCTAACAGGTGTATTTCGCAAGGCTCGAAGATACGACAAGGCGATTGCGCTCTATAAATATCATATCGAGCATTGGCCCGATGATGAGGAAAATCTGGAAGCTCGCAAGGGATTAATTCGAACCTATATAGATATTAACGATGAGACAAATGCTCAGGCCACAATCGATAAGATGCTTGCCGATTGCTCCGGACACACCCGGATTGCCAAGGCTGTCTATGATCTGGGTTTATACTATTATAGAGCAAATAAAAACGACAAAGCCCTCAAACTGCACCGGTATAATGTCGGGCATTGCTCCAAATCCGACAAGTACACGATGTGGTCACAGGTAGAACTGACAAAGGCTCATATTCGCGATGGCGATGAGTCGTCGGCCAATTCGGCTTATGACAAGCTTGTAAATGAATTCTCCAATCAATCGACCCTTGCAACGGAGATTTGCCGGGTGGCAGATACATACCTTGCTGCAGGAAATCATGACAAGGCCAGCCAGCTCTATCAATACACCCGCAATAGATGGACCGGAGATAAACAATTATTGTGGGCTAATGCGGGAATGGCGAAGCTGGACATCAAGCAGAGCAATAACGTAAAGGTACAGCAAAGCATCGATGACTTATTCTCAAGTTCCAAAGACAATCCCGAGTCTTCCAGGGCCATGTTCCAGGTTGGTGAACAATATTGGGAACGGGCCGTGTCTAACCGACAAAAAGGGATGAAAGACAAAGAAAAAGAAGATTACGCAAAAGCTCTGGCTATTTGGGAAAGAACAGTAAAAGAGTTACCACATGATTCTTCCACCTCTCATGCCTGCTATTTCGCGGCCGAGTGTTATTATCACCTTGGTCGATATGAAAAGGCTACAGAGTACTTTCAGAAGGTTCTTAATGATTGGCCGGATTATGAGTATGGGTGGAGCGCGAACGGTTTTCTTGGTGCATGCTATGAGAAGTTTAAAAGATCGGGCAGCATGGCGGAAGCAGAGGCGGATATCAAGATTGAGCAGGCTTACAGAGCGGTTGTTGAAAACTATCCGGATTGTAAAATGGTGGGGCATGCCTGTTTGAAATTAGCTAAATTGACCTCCAGGAAAAAGCGTTGGGGCGAAGCTGCAGGATATTACGGAGCTTTCATTAATAAGCATCCTGAGGACAAGCGATGCAAATATGTTCTGTATGACTTAGGCCGGACTTACGAAAAGATGGGGAAATTAGAGAATGCCACTCAGGTTTATCAGTTGATTGTACAACAGGGCGATCCCGAAGACAGTCGTGTTAAAAACTCAATGAGGAAGTTGGCAAGAATAAAAGGAGAGGAAAGATGAAATTCAGACTACTGTTTTGTTTTTCGACGTTACTTTTATTGACTTTTTATTCCACAGTGACTGCATGTACACCATCGTGTCCGGATTGCTATTATTGGAATGGGTCCTACTGCGCATGGGAATGCGGGAGCTATGAATGCTGCGACGGCGACTGTGAAGAGTGCTGTGACGACGGAGACTGCTATGGTTGTGAAGACTGTTATTACGGGTCTTGTGGAGACAATGACTACAACTGCTACGGCTGTAAGAGCTGCGAAAGCGGGTCTTGTGTAGACGATGACGACAACTGCTCCGGTTGTAGAAGTTGCGAAAGTGGATCTTGCGTAGATGATGACGATAACTGCTCCGGATGTAGAAGCTGCGAAAGCGGATCTTGCGTAGATGATGACGATAACTGCTCCGGTTGTAAAAGCTGCGAAAACGGGTCTTGTGTAGACGACGATGACAACTGCTTTGGATGCGAAAGCTGCGAAAATGGTTATTGTGAAGACGACGACGGCAACTGCTCTGGTGACGATGTATGCTGTGACGGCGATTGCGAAGAGTGCTGCGATGACTCGAACTGCTCTGCATGTTACTTCTGTTACCACTGGTACTGTAAATGCAACGATGTAACCGGTGTTTATGGCATTTCCGGGCCATACTACCAGGGAGAGGAAGACAACATCGTAGCCAATCTAATGCGCGACTTGCGGCCGGGCTGCTCTGTAAACTGGGGTGGTGACGCATCTATAGTACCAAGACCAGGACTCGAAGAAAGCCCAAGGCATAAAAAGGCAATTTTTAATACTACAGGTGAAAATTTAACAATCTGGGCACAGACGGGATGTCAAAGCCAGGCCAAGTATAGTACTACATTCGCCATCGTGGAAATTAGCCAGTTCGAAGCCAAATCATCTAATTTTCCAAAGTGTATAGGTGAAAACATCTCGAAGAGCGATTTCAATATTACAACCAACCCAACTGGATACGAAGGCGATGTTGTAGTTACAGGATTATCTACTTCCTCGGCAGGAAATAAAACAGCCGAAGCAACACTTTGGGGCTTCCCAGAACCGGCTTTAGAAGCAAACTATACAATCGTGGGAGTAGATTCTATAGACGTCGATAAGAATTATCCTTGTCCAGGTCAAAATGTTGAGTTTACAGTAACAACTAATCCTTCCGGTAATGAGAACCTTATAACATGGAGTGATGGTGGTAGCCCTCCAACAGGAGAAGGAGCTTCATTTACAACAAGTTGGAGTTCCTCAGGAGTAAAGACAGTAACAGCTACCTGTTATTCCGATTATGATCAACAAAGTGTTACCGTAGTAGAAGTAGCTTCCGTCAGTGAGGATAAAACCACAGTGGCCGCTGGCGAGACTATCACATTTACTGCCAATTCCGGCCCGGCGAGTAGACC
>JASFMF010000302.1:0-3868 GCA_050117705.1 Phycisphaerales bacterium | reverse complement strand
AATGCTTGCCTCTAAAAAAGTTGGCGGTCGTCTTAAATGGGTCTGCACGAGGTCACTGGGGCAAATCGGTGATGAAAGCTCAATTCCTATATTGATCGGGTTTTTAGATAATAAAAATGGAAACACGCGTGTTTACGCGAGGGTTTCACTTGCTGAAATCACAGGAGTGTATTTCGGTGAGGATAAAGAAAACTGGGAAAGATGGCAGAGGGGTGAAACGCCACAGTCGGGCAATTTAACTGAATACAAAAAATCCACAAGTAGTCAAATCACTTCCGAGCCTCCGCAGTCCTATTCGAAAGATAAGCTTGGCTTTCGTTTGCCGGATACATATGGCCGTATAGTGGATTCACGGGACTATGCAAATTTTCCAGTACTGATTATGTCAGGTTCATGTTGGTGCGGTGGCTGCCAGCAGGATGCTGAACCTCTTAGAAATATCGCAGAAAGATATGCCAACAAGGGACTGCGGACAATTCGAACAGTAGCGGGAGACAATGAGCTGGCAGCGTTGGATTTTCAAAAACATTACCGGCTTGGATTTGTTCAGTTGCTCGATACGAACCGGTCGTTTGATAAACGCTACAACGATGACGGCTGGACATTTCTGATGCTGGCTGACCATCAGGGAAAGATAGTTTATAAATTAAACAGCCCTCGTGAAGAAGACTGGCAGCGATTAAAACGTATGTTGAATGAAATGCTTGCGGATACTGTATCGGGCAAAACTATTACACGAGACGGCGTTGCTTATATGCCGGACACGTTAAAACGGACGGGAGAGTTGGAAAATTCTCTTGTTTGTGACCGGTTTCCATCGATAGCCTGTGCATCGGATGGCAAGGTGTATGTTGTTTTCACTTCTAATCGGGATGGCTCTGACGATGTGCTAATTCGTGCCTTTGACGGTTCTAAGTGGTCGGAGGATATGCCTATTGCTGCAACCGGTGCCGACGAATATGACGGGACAGTTGTCATAGATAAGAAGGGACGTATCTATGTTTGCTGGACAAGCAATGCGGGCGGCAGGAGGTATGATATTTTTGTTACTTCGTTTACAAATCCCTCGCAATCCGTGACTCCTACAAGATTAACACGTTCGAGAGATGATGCTATGCATCCGCGTATGGCGTTCGATGAGGGTGGCAGTTTATGGATTACTTATTACAAATGCCATAAGATGGGAAAATACTCACGGGACAAAGAAGTGTACATTCGCAAAGCTGAGAATGGTAGATGGTCCGATGAGCTGCAGATTAGCCCGACAGATGTTCCTCAATATGAAGACCATTGCGACCCAGCTATTTCAGCCTATGGGGATGGGGTTATTGTTGCGTGGAGCTGGGACTTTCATCCTCCCAACTGGGGTTATTCGAAAGTAGCTGGGAAGCCTACAATCTTTATACGAACTATTAACAGCAAAATGGCTTTAGGCAAAATATCTTCGGTTAGCGGTGGCAATGTTGATGTAACGCCTTTTTTAGTTTCCTCTGGTAACCGGCGAATCTGGGCTGCCTGGGACAGCCTGAGTGGGAATCAGCGGAAAAGGCTTTGTGTGGGCAATCCAAATGTCGGGCGTGACTATCCGGCCAATAGAATCCAATCTTTGAGTAAGCCGGTAATCAATGTTTGCAGTCCTTGTTTTGCCAAAGATTCAGCCGGTAAGCTAACATTACTCTGGAGTGAAACAGAGAATGGCAACCGTTGGACAATGAAAAGAGCAGACCTGGATAGGAATAATCGCTGGTCGGTGTCAAAGATAGCGGGATTGCAGGACAATCTGAGATTTTGTTCAGCAGCTTACGATTCGAAAGGCCAGCTTTGGATTGCATATTCAGGACGGACAGGAAAAGGGAGAGAGATTTTTGTTAAGAGTCTGGGTAAAGAAAGAGGCGATGTCGTCTCAGGCCGGAGCAACACACGTACAACATCCAATGTTTTAATCGGTAATAAAGAGGCCACTGACAAACTGCGTCGAGCTGTTAATGAGAAATACTCTTATCGTGATTTACGAGGTGTCGATTGGGACAAGATGTTTGAAAGATATGGCCTATCCATGGAGCGGGCGAAGACGCCGCGGGAATTCGCAGAAGTTGCCGCCAGGATGTTAAACAATGCGAAAGATATGCATCTTTGGGTCAAGATTGATGGTAAGACTATCGGTGGTTTCAGGCGAAATATCTTTCGGAATTATAATCAAGATACTCTCGAGAGAATGATTCCTAAATGGCGCCGGCACAGCGAACGTGTAAGCACAGGGCGTTTTGATGATGGTATCGGGTATGTAATGATAAACAGCTGGACTGTGGAAAAACCTGAAACGCTTGAGTTTGCTTTTAACGCACTAAAAGAATTCTCAGACTGCCGTGGAATTATTATTGATGTCAGACCAAACGGTGGCGGTGGTGAAGGCCTTGCACGACAATTCGCAGGCTGCTTTGTAGATAAGTCAGTTGTGTACGCAAAACATGTTTACAGGAAAGCTGATGACCCGGAAGGATGGGGACCTATTCGGGAACGCGTATTAAGACCAAACAAAGGCCGACCACAGTATCGTGGCAAGGTTGCTGTGCTTATGGGTCGGGCAAATATGAGCAGTTGTGAGGCTTTTCTGTTGATGATGAAGCAGGTGCCAAATTGTAAATTAGTCGGCGATAAATCATACGGAAGCTCTGGTAATCCGAAACCCGTTGACCTTGGTAACGGAGTAACAGTGTGGCTGCCTTCGTGGAAGGCATTGGGGCCGGATGGCTCCTGTTTTGAGGAGAAGGGTATCAAGCCTGATATTACTGTTCGCACAACAGTGAGGCAATTGCAAAGAAGTGACCGCGTTCTGGAGGCTGCGCTGAAGTTGCTTCGTGGGTCCTAAATAAAGCTTGACTATAGGGCAAGAAAAATTTAAAAGGACGATATTTAAATCAATTCGCATATACCAAATAAAAGTAAATCAATAATAAATCTAAAATGGAGTAGTGCAAAATGGCGAAAGCAGATATCGGCCTTATAGGCCTGGCAGTAATGGGTGAGAATTTAATCCTAAATATGGAAAGCAAGGGTTTTACAGTAGCCTGCTTCAACCGTACCGTATCGAAGGTGGATAATTTTATCAACGGCCGAGCCAAAGGTAAAAATATAATCGGTTGTCATTCCATCGAAGAACTTAGTAAAAACTTGAAAACGCCCCGCAAGGTTATGTTGTTGGTTAAGGCTGGCGCAGCGGTCGATGCGTTTATAGAGAAATTACTTCCTCACCTCGAGGATGGCGATATCATCATAGATGGCGGTAATTCGCATTTCCCTGATACTATCCGACGTACGGAATACGTTGAGAGTAAGGGCAAACTTTATATCGGTACCGGTGTATCGGGTGGTGAAGAAGGGGCTCTTCTGGGGCCATCAATTATGCCCGGCGGCTCACCACCTGCATGGGAGCATGTCAAGCCTATCTTACAGGCGGTTTGCGCTAAAACAGATAATGGCGAGCCTTGTTGTGACTGGGTTGGTGAAAATGGGGCAGGGCATTTCGTGAAGATGGTGCATAACGGTATCGAATATGGTGATATGCAAATGATATGCGAGACCTATCAGATGATGAAAGCAGGTCTTGGAATGACCAACCAGCAGATGCATGAGTGTTTGGCCGAGTGGAACGAGGGCGAGCTTAATTCATACCTTATAGAAATCACAAGAGATATTCTCGGGTATAAAGATGAGGATGGCAATGAGGTTATCGACCTTATTCTCGATACCGCAGGGCAAAAGGGGACCGGAAAATGGACCGCCATTGAGGCGTTGAATCTTGGCCAACCTCTTACGCTAATTGGTGAGGCTGTTTTTGCGAGATGTTTGTCGGCGCTGAAAGAAGAAC
>JASFMF010000301.1:0-3869 GCA_050117705.1 Phycisphaerales bacterium | reverse complement strand
TGGTTCTTAACGCCGAACGACTAACACCGGAAGACATTGAGAAAGACACGCCGGCTACGAAGATAGAAAAGGAAAAACACAAAGCTCCCAAGACAACCACAGTGAAGGCCGAAGAAGAACAACCAAGTACTCAAACGGAAGAAGCCGTTGCAGCAAAACAAGTTGAGCAAACCGCTGAAATACAACAAACTCAGGAAGAAAATATCGAAGGTTCGCAAGTACCTGAAGCAAATATTGCAGCGGATGATTCTACGGAAAAACAGCCGGAACAGGACCAAATTGAAACCCCCGAAGAAACCGACAAACAAGAGTAAAACATTCGGGACTTTTTCAGAAGTTCAAATTGAGCACGTGTAAAACAGGAAAGACAGATTTAAGCTTAAAACAGAAAGAAGAATTTAAGAATGGCTAATTTTAACAAAATTATGCTGATGGGCAATCTGACCCGTGATCCGCAGTTGTCATATACACCAAACCAAACGCCGGTGGTTGATTTCGGAATAGCAACGAATCGCAGATGGACCGGCCAGGATGGAAGCCAGCGGGATGAAACTTGTTTCGTGGACTGCAGGATGTTCGGCAGGAGAGCCGAGGTTATCAACAAGTACTGCAAAAAGGGAAATCCGCTGTTCGTCGAAGGCCGCTTGACTTTCGACACTTGGGAGGCACAGGATGGCTCGAAACGCAGTAAGCACAGGGTTACCGTGGAGAACTTCGAGTTTATCAGTGGAGGAGCCGGTAATACCGGGCAAAGCGTAAACAGAACACAAACACAACCACCGCAGGAAAATCCCGACGATGATATTCCATTTTAGGATTAGAACCGGAGTTACTAATTTGATATTAAATTCGATGGTTGTACTGCAAGCCGTCGAAAAATTCGATATGCAGGATATAAAAAAGGCAGGTAGAAAAAGATGGTAAGAAGAAACAATAACTCGACAAGAAAAAATGACGGTCCTGGAAAAGGTAACAACAGAAGAAAACCCGGCTTCGTAGGAGCCCGTGAACAAACACAATGCCGTTTTTGCAGAAGAGGCATTAAATACGTCGACTACAAAGATATCGGCACACTGCAAAAGCTTCTAACCAACCGCGGTAAAATATACTCACGCAAACGCAGCGGTAACTGTGCGGGCTGTCAAAGAAAAGCCAAGAATGCAATCAAACGCGCCAGATATATGGCGCTGCTGCCTTTTACAGTTTAATTGGTTGTTCGTAACCGGACTGAAAATGAATAATCGGCAAGATACAATAGAAAGAATGCAAATTCTGTTAGATGCCTGTGAGATAACATCTAACAGGAGAAATATGTAAGGGAATAAAAATGGCGAACAGAATGAAGGTTTTACTTTGTGAAGATATTAAGAAACTCGGATGGCTCGGAGATGTTGTCGAAGTCAATACGGGATATGCAAGAAATTATTTACTGCCGCAGGGACTGGCGAAGGTCGTATCTGATGCCAGCATCAGAGCTATCGCCGGCGAAAAAGCCAAACGTGCCGAGCAGCGGATACAGGACAGCAAACGGCTCGAAAAGGCAGCTCAGGCGGTAGATGGAGCAGAAGCTGTAGTGGCCGCTAAAGCGAATGAACAAGGTCATTTGTTCGGTTCAGTTGCCGAACGGCAGATAGCTGCTAATTTGCGCGCACAGGGATTCGAAGTCGCCGATGAGATTGTGCAGTTATCCGAACATATAAAAGAAATCGGCACACATGCCGTGACGCTTAAATTCGCAGAAGGTGTAACTGCTACTGTTAATGTCGTAGTTGTGCCGGAACAGGAAAAGGATGCAGAAAAAGAAGAAAGTTAAGTTATCAGTTAAAACTGTTTTAAGTTAACAGAATCCGGCCGTTAGAAACTGTAACGGACACCCACATATACATTAGTATTATTATGAAACTGCCCGAAGAAAGTGCCTGGGTAGTCACCGAAAAAGATATTCCCGCCAATTTCCAAAGCAACATTATCATTGACCTTGTAATTAATGTTTGGTCGCATATACGCATCTTTATCCGTCGGTGAGTAGTAAGTGAACAGTGAACACTGCAAATTTTGATTCATTAAAAGCTTCGTCAGGCGCAACGTAATTAAATGTCTGTCCCTGTCTTTGGCGGGGCCGGATACGAAATTGGCCTTGTACCGGCTGTAATCCAGCATCTGCTCTATATAGTACTGAAGGCCCGCTGTGAAATCTTTTGCGATTTCCTGTGTATAACCGACCAAGTATCTCATTTGAGAGTTATCAATAAGGTTATTTTTGCCGCTTTGGTCATCGGCAGATTCGTAATAGCCAATTTCAATATTGCCTATCCCTTTACCGATAGTTCCGCGAACACTTGCGCCATATACATTCAAATCAGGAAAAATAGCCTGGCTCATAGTCGGATCCTGGCCTGCAGGGCTTTTCCAGAAACCGTGATATCCATAAAGGGCAAATTCATAATTTTTAATGTTCTTATACAATCTGGCCGCTATTTCGTAATCTTTGAACCAGTTATTAGGTTTGTTTGTATGAACGACTGCATCTTTGCCCGCCAGCCGGCCGAGGTTCGAATTCCAGTATGAAATACGACTGCCGTTAATAAAGCGGTCAGGGTCGAATTTAGGTGTATAAGCGATATCAAGATTAACCCAGTCACTAAACAAGCCAACTTTCAAAGCATCCGAGGGGGCCTTGAGATATTCGCTGTCCCTGCCAATGAAGAAAGATTGCCAATCCTTGGGAAACAAATCGTTGATAAAGACTAAATCCCCCGTGCCCCAGGTCAAAATCTGTCTTCCAAATTTCACATCCATGAAATCAAGGGGCCGTAGAAATATATTGGCTTCACGCATGTCAAATTTGGCCTGCTCTTCAACCAAATCTCCGTATATATCGCCCTTGAATTTTATATCGCCCCACTCCGGATATGAGAACAAATCGAGCTGGAGGCGGTTTTCCATAATCGACATATCTTTTTCGTATTTGTCTTTTCTTGTTCGATAGCCAGCCCGCATTTCGTAAAAGCCATGTATTTCTATTTCGGGTAGTTTGGAGAAAAAAGATTCTTCGGAATTATCTTCACTGCCAGCAGCTATCGAAGAGAAAAAAACTGCACAAATCACAACAACCCACTGCAATTTGGAATTCATTTCATAACGCCCTTTTAGGTGTCCAGCATCTCTTTTACTTCTTTGACTAATATCGGCAGGTGGTTTTTGACAGCCTGCCATACAATCGCCTCGTCAACAATATCATAGCCATGAATTAAGATGTTTCTAAATCCTATGATGCGGTGATGCTCGGAAATATTTTCAAGTAATTTGTCATCTGTATATTTTATCCTGTTAAGAGCTTCTCCAATTATTTCAAAATCTCTTTCGACAGCTCTTTTAGTAACGGAACTGTTTTGATATGCCTGGAAGTTCATTCCGTGGATAAAGTCTTGTATCTCCTCGGCAGCCTGAAGGATATCGATAAGATTTTTTCTTGTTTCATCGTTCATAGATGACGATTCTCGTTCTATTAATAGATTCTCTTAAAACAGGGTTTTTGAATTTTCTATCAACGACCAAGTCAACCTCTCGCTTAAATATTTCTTCCAGTTGCTCTTTTAATTCAAAGTACTTATCAAAAAGGTCAATATTTTCGTTCGAATCAAAAATCACTAAAACGTCGATGTCACTGTTTTGAGAGAAGTTTTGGCTTAAAGCGGAACCGAACAGGCCTAAACGTTTGACGGGCAGACGTCGACATACTTGTTCAATCTCTGGTTTAACTTTTTCTATATTAATCATAGGAGTAATATTGCTTAAAACTTTTTCTTCACAAATTCGGGTGTTATTTCAATTTTTTCGCTCACCTTTTAAGGATTCATAACCAAATT